>JAJFUH010000175.1 GCA_021372535.1 bacterium | reverse complement strand
CAGTCGCCGAAGCCCTCTACACGAAAGCCGTGCAGGAGGTGTTCAAAGAATATGTCCGTGACAACTGGGTGTCCTCGAATACCTCGAACTGGATATGCGATGTCACCGCGGGAAGCATCCTGTGCTCGGTCGCGCTCATGGGAGACTACCCGCCCGAAGACCTCGAACCATACCTGAGCGGCTCCATCCTCAAGGTCGGCGAGCTCGCCCGTGATGCGTTCGGCCCGGACGGCGCGTACGGCGAGGGGACGCTCTATTACATTCATACGCTCCACGGGCTTACGAAATCGATGGCGGTTCTCGACCGTATGTTCGATGTTCATTTCCCGGAAAAGATCGCGAAGAGCCACTATTTCCTCCTGTACCAGATGGACCCCGGAACGAAGCGTATCTGCGATTTCGGCGATGCGTTCGAAAATCTCATGATGTTCAACAGTTCGAGCTACCTGAGCCTCGCGAACTGTGCGTACCTGCTCGGGAAATACCGCGATCCGTACCTCAAGTGGCTTTACGGCTTCAATCCCGGCACGACTGAGCGCGACCTCCTGTTCGGCGACGAGACCATCGTGGCGAAAAGCCCCGGCGACCTGCCTCCCGTGGCGCATTTCAGGGACATCGGCACGACCGTGTTCAGGAGCGGATTCGGCCATGACGATTTCATGTTCGTGTTCCGCTGCGGGCCGTTTGTCAACCACCAGCACTTCGACCAGGGGGCTTTTTTCCTCAATGACCGTGGGGAGAATTTCCTCGGCGAGGCCGGTCGGACCGATTACTACGCCGACCTCTGGTATCAGAAGCTCGTAATCCAGCCGGGCGGGCACAACTGCATCCTTGCGGACGGCAACCCTGAAAGCCAGCGGGCGGGGGATTTCCTCCGCGATGTCCCGGCCTGGAAGAACTATGCCTTCACGACCGATTTTATCACCTTCGATGGCGGAGCGTTCGTCTCGGGCCGTCTCGACCCGATCTACAAGGGAAAATTCACCTCTCTCCGCAGGAGCGTCCTGTACCTGTCGCCCCGGACGGTTGTTCTCATTGACGAGGCTGTCGGAGCGCCCGGGACGGGGACGGTCGAGCTCCGGTTCCACGCGCCCATGATGGAGGACATATCGGTCAGCGGGCGTGATGCATTCATCAGGCGGCCTTCGGGCACGCTGGCTGTCCGCACTCTCTGTCCCGGAAACATCAGCGCGGAGATAGTGAGACGCCCCATGACGCTCAACGAGATGAGCGACAAGAGCGCTGCGAACATGAAAGCCCGCGGATTTCTCCGGCTTTCCGCCGATCTCGGGCAGGATGGGGGAGCGGCGACGGTTGTCACGGTCATGACCACCGACAGAGCCGTAATGGACGGCCTCAACGACAGAACAGCGCCGGATCACGCTGTGTTATCCGCCGGGGAAACCGGCTTCTTCATCAATACCGCGCGCGGCGGGATGTATACGGAGGGATCGGTGACTACGGACGCCCTTGTCATCGCCGCCGGGCCGAAAGAAACTATCGCCATGCGGGCGACAATGGTCGATTTGCAGGGGGAAATGTTTCTCCGCGCCGACAAACCGGTGTCGGTCGTATACCGCCGGGACGGTGTTGTCAAAACGCTGTCATGCTCCGCCTTCGAGCCGACAAGGATCACTATGGCACTCGACTCGAAACCGGGACGTGTGCTTTTGAACGGCGTTCCCTTCAAGGGATGGAAGTACAGCAAAAAGGACGGGGTTGTGATCGAGCTCCCGGCAGGAGAGAGTGTTATAGGGATAAAGTGACAATTACGGGATTTTTTCGTACGATTTTTATATGGACACTACTTATGACAGCATAAATAATATATATTTTCTCAGAGACTCGGCGTTTCGGTGCTTTGGTAACTTTGTATGTTCATGGAGAATTTCTTCCATGAATAACCTCCATGATCGTCTACGGTTACAACGAAGGAAGAAAAATCTATGCAGGCTGTATATGGATTCCCGATTAAAGATTCGGGAATGACGGCTTTACGGAGACTCCCGACACCAGGCAAGGGCTTCGGCGCCGGGAACGGTAGATGCATTTTCAGGTAAACCCGGAGGAAAAACATGATGAGGAAGTACATTCTTTTTCTTATGATAATCATCTTGTCCATGTATTCACCGGTTGCTGATTCCGAACAAACCGCCGATTTTTCCAAAGCTGACAGCTTGTATAATGCCACTCAATATTTACAGGCTATCGAAGAATATTCGCGTTTTCTGAACAGCGATAAAGCCGATTACGCCCTTTACAGAATCGGATTGTCAAAAAGCGGGATAGCTAACTTCTGCGTCAGCGATTACCAGTTCGATAAATACCCCGAGATGTACAAAAAACAATATGGCGATAAATATCCTCTATATATTGCCGGCCTTGATTACATCAATAAACATCCGGAACAATTCTGGTATTTTGAATCGGGCGCCATACATGTTTACAGAGGGAATGATTTCAAGACAATAATCTACAACTACCCCAAAAGTGACTATGTGGATGACAGCGCCTATGAGCTCCTTCTGGAAACGCGTCATATTGACTGGGAAGGGGATTACGCGGATATGCTTCCACGGATCGACCGGTGCAAAGCTTTTTTAGGAACTTATCCGAAAAGCGAGTTATGTGATAAAGTTGTAGATTTATGTCTTGATGATTATTCCAATGTTATTACCGCTTGGGAAGTTCCCGATTCTGTAAAAAGCCGGTATGAGACAGAAATAAAAGAATTCAAAAGGGCATGGGGACGAAAATAAGAGTCGGCTGCAGCAGAAGGTAAAAGTGGAATCAAAAATGTGAGTTGGGGAAAAGGGAGGGGTTATGGAGTTCCGAAAGGACTTTACATGAATAGACCGGTCTTCGATCCGATCGGGGATTCAATGACGGAGATATGCTGTTCCTGTATACGCAAAGGGGAAGCGTATGAAAAAACTGCTTGCGTTCCTGAAATACTTTTTTACCGATCCTCGCCAGTTCAGCCTCACTAATTTAGTCATCGTCTTTACGCTCCTGGCGGTGCTTCAGGCTTCGGTGCTGAGCCTTCACAAGGTGGTTTCGGAATCCATGGAGGATACCCTCCTTGTGGGAGACACGCTGCTCTTGTTCAGGACATGGTACGGGTTCAGGCCGCCGTTTTTCAACCACGCGGTCACTCCGGGTTTCAAGCCGCAGCCGGACGATATCGTGATCTGCATATATCCCGGCGACCCGAAGCAGGAATATGTGAAGCGGATTGCGGCGATTGGAGGCGATACAGTCGCGATAGACCGCAAGCACCTCTTTGTGAACGGCAATCCCGTGCCGCCGCCACAAACAGCGAAGTTCGCCGATCCGGAGATACTCCGAAAGGAGAATGCCCGTCGGGATTTCTATCCGCTCAAGGTTGTCGAAAGAGACTCACTCTTCGTTCTCGGCGATAACCGGGACTTCTCGTTCGACTCGCGGTCATGGGGTCCGCTCCCAAGCAAGAATCTCCGCGGCAAGGTAGGGTACATACTCTTCAGCCTCGATCCGAAGGTACCGTGGTCGGACTTCAGACACAAGCTCAGAAAGGGGCGGTTTTTCATACCGGTGAAGTGAGGAAAGCAGCGGAAAAAATATCTGAACCGCCGATGCCTGTGATTACCCTGATTATCATGATAAAATGCGGTATCGGGTGGTTTTTATCATGGTAATCACTGAATCAGTTTAATCAGCGGTTCAGACAGTCGCGGGAACAGGTATTTACCCGGCCGCGCCGAGCAGATCCGTGTCGATAATCGATTTCAGCTGGTCTTTGGGAAGAGCGCCCATTGCCATCTTCGGCTTGCCTTCAAGGGGAATGAAGAGGAGCGAGGGTATGCTCCGGATACCAAACGCCCCTGCAAGCTCCTGCTCCTGCTCGGTGTTGATCTTGTAGAAATTCACCGTGCCCGCGTATTCAGTCGAGAGCTCCTCGATGATGGGCGCGATCATCTTGCAGGGACCGCACCAGTCGGCGTAAAAATCGATGACACAGGGAATATCGCCCTCGAATTTCCAGTCTTTGTTATGCTCGTAATCGAATACTTTCGTCATGAAAGTGTCTTTTGTCAGGTGTTCAGGCATTGTACGGCTCCTTTCGGTGGATATGGTTTACGGACATAATTATCTCATCTGATTGAAAAACAACATGTTCAGCGCGACAAAAAACGTGTCCGCCGCGCACGGTGTGGATGTAATATAATACATACAGACATATAATAATAGCTATTTTTTATTATCTGAATAATAATTTGTTTTTCGCATACGCCGTGATGCCATCATCCGCATACTATACAGTATGATGCTGTGTTGTTTCTTTTTCCCGTGTGCCTTGTGCCTGTATTTAAATCTTTTCCTTTGTGCCTTATGCCTTATGCCTGTCTTTACCAGCCTTCTGACGTATGTGCTCGTACAGTTCGCCGTATTTACGAGCCGAGGTCTTCCACGAGAAATCGTGCATCATGCCATGACGAACCGCCGTGTTCCATTCCTCTTGCCCCGGCTCCCGGAACAGCGCGATCGCCCGTGAGACAGCCCCGATAAGGGCCGCGGGAGTGAAAGAGTCGAACCTGATGCCGGTGCAGCACTCCGCGCCCTCGCTGAAATCGTGCACGGTGTCGGCGAGCCCGCCTGTCGCGTGAACGACCGGCACTGTCCCGTACCGCATGGCGATGAGCTGCCCGAGGCCGCATGGTTCGTATCTGCTCGGCATGAGAAATGCATCCGCGCCGGCGAAGATGAGGTGGGCGAGATGTCTGTCCTGACGGCGGATGACCTGGATTTTATCGGGGTATGACGAGGTGATCCGTCCCATCGCCTCGTGGTATTTCATGTTTCCCATGCCGAGAATGACGAGACGCAGATCGAGAGCTGCAAGCCCTCCGGCCGCCGCTTCGATCAGGTCGATACCTTTCTGCTCGTCGAGACGTGTCACCATGCCGAACACCGGCGCTGTCTCATCGTCCGTCATGCCGCACTCATCGAGCAGGGCGGTTCGGCAGGTTTTCTTGCCCGCGAGATTCTTCGTGGTGTACCGCGCAGGGATGGAGCGGTCGGTCGCCGGATTCCATTCTTTCTGGTCGATCCCGTTGACAATGCCGTAGAGGTCATCCTTCCGCTCGTACAGCACACCCTGCATGCCGAATCCGAGAGCTTTGCCGGTAATTTCCCGCGCATAGGTCTCGCTGACCGTCGAAATCGCGTCGGCGTGGACGATGCCGCCCTTGAGGAACGATACGTTGCCGTGGTATTCCATCTTCGATATCTGAAACTCATCCCTCGGGAGACCGCTCATGGTAAAGACGGATTCCTCGAAGATGCCGTGATACCCGATATTGTGGATGGTGAAGAGTTTTGCGGTTTCCCGGAACAGCGGGTCCCCGGAGTAGAGTGTGGAGAGATAGACCAGCACGAGCGCGGTCTGCCAGTCATGGGCATGGACAACATCGGGTTTTATCCGCAGTGCCTTTGCCGCCTCGATAATTGCCCGCGAGAAGCAGGTGAACCGCAGCCCGTTGATACGGTAATTGCCGTGAATGTCCTCATAGCCTTCGCCGCGGCGGAAGTATTCGTCGTTTTCGAGGAGGAAGACGGTCAGGCCGTTCCATTTGGTTTTCGAGACGGCAAATGGCTTCAGCTCCTGGCCGATCGGAATCGGTATTACCAGGTCAGCGCTCTCGAAACCATACCGCTCACGGTCGATATCGGGATACCCGGGAAGCATGACGGTTACCGTGTGACCGCGTTCGGCGATTGCCTGTGCAAGGGTGCCGATTGCGTCGGCCCGCTCGCCGACTTTATAGAATGGCACCATCTCGGATGCGGTAAATAGCACGTTCATCGCTCTCTCCTTGTCAGGTGCTGAAATCTGTTGAGTGAAAAATCCGCTTTTTATCTGAAAATATTCATTAACATTTTAACCTCGGAGACACGGAGGGCACGGAGAAAAACTCACTATTCAACTGAAGATGCATTTTCATGATTCGTTGTGATCAACCATGGTCATGATAAGAGCAATTCCTGAAATTCCTGTCTCCTGAGAAATTCTTTTCAGCATGGCAATCACATAGTACATATACTGTAACAAACCATATTCGTCAAGCAAGAAAAAATTGCACATTACATATGAGGATTATAATAAAAATGTTTCTTTCCTGTATAATATTCGTTAATATTACTTAAGATTGCATTCAGGTAATGTGATGTATCATGCTGACCGGGCAACACACCCATTTCATCAGGAACGAACGGACGATGGACACGAGCGAGAAAAAGCATGTGGTTGTTGTCAATGACGATCCCCTTCAGTTAAAGATAATCATGCAGTATCTTGTCGACGGGGGAATGGAAGTATCGGCGTTCACGAGCGCAGAGGAAGCCCTCGAGCACATGTCCGGCAGCGGCGCACCGGATGTTCTCGTCACCGATCTCTATATGCCGGGGATAGACGGCTGGGGATTGTGCCGTCTGATGCAGTCGGAAGATTATCCCGATTTCAACGAGGTACCCATTCTCATTATTTCGGCGACATTCGCCGGTGTCCAGGCCCGTGAGATTGCAGCCGATCTTGGTGTGAAGGGATTTCTTCCGATTCCCTTCAAGCCCGAACGCCTGGTTGAATATGTGAAGACCATTTCGAAAGGTGCGAATATCAGTGTGGTGCCGAAATGTGTTATTATTGACTGCGACGAAACATTATCGAACAGCATGAAGAAGATATTCGAGAAACGGGGATATACTGTATTCAATTGTAAAACGGTAAAAGAAGGCCGCATACTCTTGAATGAGCATAAGCCCGAGGTGGTGGTTCTCGATTATTGCATTCCCGACGGGAACGCGCTGGAGCTTATAGGGGAATTCAAAAAACCCGGATTTCTGGGAGTTGTCATCATGACAACAGCCGACCCGAATCCCCGTCTTGCGACCCTGTGTGTCAAACAGGGAGCGGATGCGTATATTCGGAAACCGTTCGACCCGGAATACCTCCTCACAGTGAGCGAAACAGCCCGACGGGAGCGCTCGCTTTTTCATATCAAGGAGCTGCTCGAAGTACGGACCCGTGAGCTGAGGAATTCGGAAAAACGTTTCAGAACACTGTTCAAGGGAATCCCTGAAATTGTTATTGTACATAATAACAAGGGAATTATTCTCGATTGTAATAAAAATGTCGAGCAATTAATGGGGAAAACGTTCAAAGAGGTGGTTGAAATTGGATTCAACGCTTCTTTCAGCGATGAAAATGCCGATAAATACCTTGAAAGCATGGAAAAGTCCAGAATCGCGGGAACATATTCGTTCGAAATAAAGCTTCAGACATCTTCGCAGCAGATACTGTACGCCGGAATACGCATGTCCCTCATCGAATATGAACGCGAGATCATTTACCTCGTTATTATCAGTGACATCACGAACTTAAAGAGTGAAGAGAGGACCCGGATGAGCCAGGAAAAACTCAAGGGTGTGCTGGAAATGGCGGGCGCCACATGCCATGAATTGAACCAGCCGCTTCAGGCGGTTTCCGGCAACGCCGAGCTCCTGCTCATGGATATCGGCGATAATCATCCGCTCTACGAGACCCTCGTCGAGATCAGGAATGAGACGGCGAAAATGGCCAGTATCACGAAAAAGCTGAACAATATCACCCGCTACGAAGTAAAAGAATACCTCATGGGGACAAGCATCATCGATATCGAAAAGGCGTCCGAAAAAAAGAGATGATTGTATGATCCCTCCGCATCGATACTGTTCCGCATGTTCATACTGAACCTCTTTATACCCTTATCCCTCCGCACACATATTTTTTTACCAGTATCATTAAAACCGGTATAATGGTATATTATGTCCGACTGTTTTTGTGCACATATGCCATGCTGCACATAGCAGTGAGAAAGGAGGCGATCCATGAAATCGTCGAATGCTTTACCGGTCTTGATATTTGTCTTGATTTTCGGCTGCGGAATCGCTGCATCGTACCTGCTCTTCGATTCTGTCTCCCGGACGGCGAGTTACTGGACAGTGGGCGGTTCGTTTCTGGCGGCGCTTCTCATCGCGGCGTCGGTCAAGGTGGCGAACCAGTGGGAGCGTGTGGTCATGCTCAGGCTGGGAAAGTTTCAGGGACTCAAGGGCCCCGGGCTCTTTTTCATCATCCCTGTCCTCGATACGCTGCCATACTGGATCGATCTGCGGGTTATAACCACATCGTTCAAGGCGGAGAAGACCCTCACCAAGGATACCGTACCGGTCGATGTCGACGCGGTCCTCTTCTGGCAGGTGATCGAACCGGTCAAAACCGCGCTCGAGGTCGAGGACTACCGGAACGCCATAAGCTGGGCATCACAGACCGCGCTCCGCGATGTCATCGGTAAGACCCTCCTGTCCCAGATGCTCGAGGGACGGGAGCATCTCGATGACGAGCTCCAGCGGATAATCGGCAACCGTATCGCATCGTGGGGCATACGGGTTCTTTCGGTGGAGATCAGGGATGTCCTCATCCCTCAGGGTCTCCAGAGCGCCATGTCCATGCAGGCGCAGGCGGAGCGCGAGCGCCAGGCCCGTGTCATCCTCGGCGATTCGGAACGCCAGATCGCCCAGAAATTCGAAGAAGCGGCCCGCGTCTATTCCGATAACCCGACCGCGCTTCATCTCCGCGCCATGAACATGCTCTACGAGGGCCTCAAAAACAATGCGACGCTCATTATCGTGCCGAGCACCGCGGTGGAATCGATGCAGCTCGGGACGGTGGCCGGTCTGGCCGCCATTCAGAAAACCATTGCGGACGGGGCGGGAAAAACCGGAGAGGAAAGAGGGTCGCGCCAGGCTCAGCAGAGCGGGGGAGAGGGGATCAAGGGGTGAGGGAACACACTGTGAGACAACGTGTTTCTTGTATGTAGAAAAAGTCTGTGAATAGCCTCCATGACTATAGATGGTCACAACGAAGGCTGAAAAATGTATGCAGGCTGCATATGGATTCCCGATTAATGATTCGGGAATGACGGCGAATATACAGTATATATATGATTTTTACTTTATTTGAATAACCATATAGTTGATGCTCCGTATGAAACGATTTATCCGGTATGTTCTGGGAATCACTTTTCTTGTACTCGGGTTCGCCGGGCTCTTTCTTCCCGTGCTTCAGGGAATCCTGTTCCTCATAATCGGGTTGCTCATTCTCGCGCCGGAGAGCAGGTTCATACGGCGGCTCATTGCCCGGTGCAGGCTCAAATATCCGGCGGTGTTCCGTCAGGCGGCGCGGTATAAAAGGAAGCTTAAAGAGATAGGCAGAAGGCACAAGGCATAAGGCAGAAGGGGAGAGACAAAGGACAGGCACAAGGCACAAGGCATAAGGCAGAAGGGGAGAGACGAAGGACAGGCAGAAGGCACAAGGCATAAGGCAGAAGGCACAAGGCAGAAAGATAAAGGACAGGAACAAGAAAAAATTATTGTGGTTTTGAGAGTTTTTTCAGAAGTGTATTGAGCATACGTTCTATTTCATTGATATTCTGCAGAACAGTCAGAGAGCGGTCTTTATCCAGATATCCCAGATTAACCGCAATCTCCAGTTGAGTCTGCATTTCATACAGAGAGCCGCAGGCTATCTGAAGGAAACGGATATAATCCTGTGTTGAATTTCTGCCATAACCTTCGGCAATATTGCTTGGAATGGATACCGCACTCCGTCTTATCTGTGAGGTAATACCATACAGTTCTTCTTTTGGAAAATCCTTTGTCAACAAGTAAATTTCCGTAACGAGCGCCATAGATTTTTGCCATACTACCAGATCACGATATGACTTTATCATTTCCTTCTGCCTCATCTCTTATGACTTTTACCTTGTATGTGTCTTTCATTTTTTATGCCTTATGCCTTATGCCTTATGCCTGTTTTAAAAATCTTTTCCCCTTATGCCTTATGCCTTGTGCCTTATGCCTGCCCCTTATGCCTTATGCCTGTCTTCACCGCTCCGGAAGGTTTTTCACTAACCGAACCGTCCCGAGGCTCACGGTCACGATTTTTTTGATAAGGCGGATGATGTACGACTTGTCGTCCGCGCGGTTCGGGTCGTTGACAATGCCGCTGCGGGGGTCGGTTTTCACCCGGTACTGGTCGATGATCCATTCGAGGGCCGAGCGGTTGCCGAGCCGGTAGTCGTAGACCTCATCCGGTATGCCGGAGAGCGTCAGGAATTCGTTGTACACGATGCTCCGCCGGTCTCGTGAGAGCCTCATTTTCTCCACGCGCAGATCGAGCGGCTTTCCGGGGGTTTCGATCTCTTCGAGGGGATACTTGTCCGCCTGCTCGTAATTGAGATGAAGGCTCGCGAGCTCCCAGCCCGCCGCGGCGAATACCCTGAAATCGTCGGCGAACGGTATCCGGGGCAGTTCGCGCCGGAGGTTCGCGGCGTACCGTTCACGGTAGTCCGGGGCATGCAGGATGCCGTACACATAGTAGAAGATGTCACGCTTCGTGATCGTCCGGTCGTCGTAGTGCTTCCTGAACTGCCCGAGCGCCCAATCCGTGATGTTCTCGCGGCGGTTCGTCCCGTCCTCGTCGTACGTGTAGTACGGGAAACACTG
>JAJFUH010000174.1 GCA_021372535.1 bacterium | reverse complement strand
AAAACGGGCAGTGAACGGGGAAAAAGGCTTTTCACGGGGTGCCCTTTCCTTGGTTACTTCCTTTGGGCACGCAAAGGAAGTAACACCTGAAGGAAGTAACATCTAAAAAAGTGTTTTTTTTAAAATGGGGATTTGCCACTGTTTTTATCCCCGCATAGACGTAAAAAAGCGAGGGGAATCAATCCCCTCGCTTTTCAGAGATAAGTACTTGCGGAGTACTTGATGGAAAACCCAATGCTCTCGTGTCAGCGGACGAGCATCATGCGGTGATTTTTCATAACTGCGCCCGCTTTGATGCTGGCGATATACGTGCCCGAAGAGACCTGCTGTCCCTGTTCGTTCGTACCATCCCACCGCACCGTATGGAGTCCCGCTGCTGCGTGCTCCGAAACGAGGATGCGCACCTTCTGACCGGTAATATTGAATATGGCGACTGTTACGGCTGCTTCAGTGGGCAGGGTGAACTGGATAGTGGTTTCGGGATTGAACGGATTCGGGAAGTTTCCGCACAGGATGATGTCTGTGGGGAGCGCTTCGGTTTCATCGACCGATGTCCACGGCTGCTCCGCGAGACGGGATACGCCGCCCTGTTCCGATCCTACCCATACGGTGCCATCGGGGCTGATGGCTATCTTCCCTATATTGTTGCTCGCGAGGCCATTTTCAGTTGTGTACGATTTCCATTCCTCGCCGTCATATCGGACAACGCCGTTATCTTTTGTTCCGACCCATACATCGCCCTTGCTGCCGATTACTATGGACTGGATGTAATCGCCCTCTATCCCGTAATACGCCGTATATGTTCTCCACCGTTTGCCGTCATACTGCGAAACGCCGCTCCATGTTCCTGCCCATACGGACCCTTTTTCATCGACGGTGACCGAAAGAACCACGTTGTCGGCGAGGCCGTCGGCCCTCATGAACGTTGTCCACGATGTGCCGTCAAAACGCGATATTCCGCCGAATGTTCCTACCCATACAGTGCCGTCGTAACCGACAGCCACAGAGCTGACATCGTTATCCGCCAGACCGTCCGCTTCGGTGTACGATGTCCATGTGGTTCCATCGAACATCGAAACTCCTTCGAGCGTTCCGACCCAGACAACACCGCCGGGGCTCACGGTAACCGAGGAGACATCGTTATCCGCCAGACCGTCCGCTTCGGTATACGATGTCCATGTGGTTCCGTCGAACTTCGAGATTCCCTGAAGTGTGCCGACCCACACGACATTATCCTTGCCGATGGCGATCGATGTAATGTTGTTGTCCGCAATGCCGTCATCGGTCGTGTATGTTGTCCATTTCTTCCCGTCGAACCGTGAAACACCGCCCCATATGCCGAACCACATGACGCCGTCATTGCCCATCGCTATTGCGGTGACATGGTTGTTCCCGATGCCGTCGTTTATGGCGTAGGTTGTCCATGCTGCGCCATCGTAACGGCAGATGCCTTTGGACGTTCCCGCATATACGGCGCCGTCGTCTCCGATACTCAGCGTGGTGATATTGTTGTCCGGCAGACCGTCGGACATGGTATAGGTAAACCACGAGTTGCCATCGAACCGTGACAATCCGGCCCAGGTTCCTGCCCATACCGCACCGTCCGGCGCAATAACCATTCTCTGGATGTTGTAGTCGGCAAGACCGTCCTTCGTACTATATGTTGTCCACCGCTGCCCGTCGAACCGCGACAGTCCGTTCCAGGTTGAAGCCCATACCGATCCGTCATTTCCGAGCATAACCTTGAGGATGTAGTTTTCCGCCAAACCATCATCCATCGTGTAAGTCGTCCATTCCGTTCCGTCGAACCTGAAAACCCCGTACGATGTGGCGCACCAGACCATGCTGTTCCCGTCTATGGCGATGTCCTGAATCGACCCGATGTAATAGGGCCTGCTGGAATCCATCCCATTGTCGTAAAGGCTGTCCTTTAAGGCGTCATAATACTTCGGGTCTTTATAGGGAAGGTCATTGGCTATAGGCGTTGAGTAAGATATCCATGATTCGCCGTTAAAACGGCACAGCCCGGATGAAGTTCCCGCCCAGAGCGATCCGTCTTTTCCGAGAGCGAGGATGCTGACATCGTTGCTTACCAGTCCCTGAAATGTGGTATACGTCGTCCATTTCCCGTTATAATAACGCGATATGCCCGATCCCGAGACACCTACCCACAGAGAGCCGTCATTCCCGACTATCATCGTGTTGATATAGTTGGTTATGGGGAGCGTTTCCCATGATGAACCGTTGTAACGGGCTAAACCGCCCCATGTTGCCGCCCATACCGTGCCGTCTTTCCCCACAGCGATTTTCTGGATATAATTGTCGACAAGACCGGAAGATGTGGTGAACTGTTCGTATTCCTTGGCGGAAATGCTCCATCGCACAACACCGCCGTCAGTCCCGCACCAGATATTGTCGCCCTGGACAACGGCATCCGTTATATAATTCCCATTGGTGTACGTTGTCCACATTTCCTGTGCCGAGCTGCTCCCCGCCACTGCAAGGAGGATCAGAATAACGAAGTACGATGTCAGGTGTTTCATGGCGTTACTCTCTCTGTAAAAAGGTGTGAGTGTATTGTAGATACTGATACCGGTATTGGTTATTCAACAGTCCATAAGAACTTTCGAATGGGATATCGATGCCCGAAAAAGTGTCATTCCCGTGAAAACGGGAATCCATCATTTCATGCTTATGACAAGGTGATATTATTACCGGATTCCCGATTCACTTTGTTCCCGGGAATGACAATCCTCGTACGGTAAATACATGATTATGGACTAATTCAATAACCAAATAATACTATCGATATATCACTGAATGAATTACAAATACACGCACCGATCAGTTTCAGGATCGTATTGAATCGACAACCTTCCGCATTTCACGGATATGGTCCGGTGTGCTGCCGCAGCAGCCGCCGATAACCGATGCTCCGGCGCGGATGAGGTCAACCGCCCGTGAGGCCATGAATCCGGGTGTGTGACGGTATACTGTCTCCCCGTTCACGAGTTCAGGCATGCCGGCGTTGGGCTTGAACCAGAGCGGGAGCTTCGTTACCGGTCTCATGATCCGCGCGACCTCGATGATCTCTTCGATGCCCCAGCCGCAGTTCGAGCCGACAAGATCGGCGCCCTCCTGTTCGAGTCTCCGGGCCGCATCTTCGGGTTTCACTCCCATCATGGTGGCAAATCCTCTCAGCCCCTTGTCGAAGGTCATCGAGCACACAATGGGGAAATCGGTGTTGTCCTTCACCGCCCTGAGAGCACAGACAATCTCGCCGAGATCGGTCATCGATTCGACGATGACGCCGTCAGCGCCTCCGGCGACAAATGCCTTAACCTGCCGCGCGAACCCCTCGATCATCTCGCCTTCGGTCACTGTTCCGAGCGGAGAAAGAAATTCCCCGGTCGGGCCTATCGAGCCGAGGACGATTACCCGATCCCCCGCGGCTTTCCGCGAGATACGGACTCCCGCTTCGTTCAGCTCGTCGAGACGGTCTTCGAGGCCATACTTTGCGAGCTTGTACGGGCTGCCGCCGAATGTGTTGGTGAGGATTATATCCGAACCGGCCTCCACATATGACGAAGCGATTTCCGCGAGCACTTCCGGCTTCTCCACATTGAGCAGCTCCGAGCAGATTCCGCCGCCGTAGCCTTTTTTCGCGAGTTCTGTCCCCCATGCGCCATCGCTGAGGAGCAGTTTTTGTTCATTGAGTTTTTCGAGCAGATTCACCGAGCATCTCCTTCACTTATCGAACGTGCGCATATTCGATAATTTCATATGAATTGAATATGCAACACTTGTACCAAAAAAGGAACTTGTGTGTATTAAATTGCATAATATATTGTATAAATGTGAGTTATAATGACATTTGTCCGTGCGGGTTGTTGTGTCTTATTACTATCTCTATCGACATTTTTGTTCATCCGGGCAGCGTAAAAAAGATGTAATATTCGATATTTCAAGATGTTATGCCTTAATTATGCTTTTTTATATGAATTCGACGGTATTGTCGAACGACAGCATAACGTAATACGGGGAAAAAGGCTTTTCACGGGGTGCCCTTTCCCTGGTTACTTCCTTTGGGCACGCAAAGGAAGTAACATATAAAAAAGAGTTCTTAAAAAATGGGGAGTAGCCAGTTATTATTGCTCCATTGCATAAATAAATTAATCCGGTTATCCAGTTAAATCAGTTAACATGATTGATTCCCCTCGGCTTCGCCGTGCCCCCCTTATATGGATGAAAGTGTCCCCAAAGCCGCTCCCCCCTTAAAAAGGGGGGATGCCGTAGGCAGGGGGGATCATATACTATCAAAATAAATTATCAATTCTGATTATAATAGTTTTCTATGCTTATCAAACTGGATAACCGGATAAAATAATACTTCTATCCGGAATAGATGTCGAAACAAGTTCGGTATGACGTCATCCGGTGTCATTGTTCAATCACCGGGGCATTATGCCGTCTCATTACGCGCATTCTATGGTATTATGAACAACATCTCCCCCGACTATGGTCGCGGCGGCACGGTATGTGCGGTCAAGCACGGCAATATCGGCATCGTATCCCGTCTCGAGGTGTCCCTTACGGTTTTCAAGCCCAAGAACCGTCGCGGGTGTTGTCGATGCCATGGTCACCGCATCCGCGAGGGAAAGGCCGACCATGGTTACCATGTTGGCCACAGCACGGTCGAGGGTAAGCACACTTCCCGCGAGTACATCGGGATTGTCGGCAAGCGTCAGCTTCCCGTTTTCAAGCCGCACCCGCAGCCCGAGGGAATCATAGACTCCATCCTCGAATCCCATGACATGCATGCAGTCGGTAACGAGGCAGGTCAGGGCCACGCTCTTGTTCTGTACGGCCAGCCCAAGTATCCACGGGTGTATGTGGAAACCGTCGGCGACAAGCTCGACCGTGAGATCGGTCGAATAGAGCGCCGCGCCGGTAAGCCCCGGCTCACGGTGGTGGATCGGGCTCATGGCGTTGAAAAAGTGCGTGACATGCGATGCCCCGTGGTCGATCGCCCGGAGCACATCGTTCAGGGTTGCATTCGAATGACCGAGCGAGGCGACAACGCCCTTCCTCGAGAGCGTAAGAATAAGGTCGAGCGCGCCGGGCAATTCGGGAGCGATGGTCATCTCAGCGATCTTACCGCCGCCGAGCTCGATAATCTCATCGAGCACATACCTGTCCGGATTCCTGATTCCCGCGAGCGGCATGCAGCCTGCTTTTGCGGGGTTCAGAAAGGGCCCTTCTGCATGGATTCCGAGGATTGACGCTCCCCCGGTATCCGCGCCGACAGTCTCCGCAAGCACCGGCAGGAGCTGACGGTATGTATCTCCGATAATCGGAGGGGTGAGCAGCAGGCCGGTCGTTCCGTGGGCCGCATGAGCGCACGCCATTCCGCAGACACTTTCCCTCGTGCCGTCAGTTACCGTATATCCCCCGCCTCCCTGGTTGTGGAGATCGATGAAACCCGGGCATACGAAGTATCCGCCGCATTCGATTATCCGGTCGCTGTCCTGAGGGGTGAACGACGATACATGGTCGACAGCGGTGATGATGCCATTTTCCGCCACGATCACGCCGTCATGCATGATTCCTTCCGATACGACAATATCACCGCCCAGCAGAACAAGCCGGTTCTTCATATATCAAAACCTCCGTGTATATGGTGGTATGTGCCTCTGTACGAAATATGACGCTGAATTGTTCCTTCAGACCTGAAAGCGGAGGGCCGAAGCTCAGGGTTTATTCGCAGGTTGTATCGTTTCCGGTTTTGAAAAGATCGAGATACTCCTCGACAAGATCGCCGGTGAAAGCGTCGATACCATCCTTTGTGCCGGGATGGACTACCATTGCCTTGAGAACCGAAAACGGTATGGTGGCTATATGCGCGCCGACTTCCGCCATTTCACGGGCCTGAATCGCGTTACGGATGCTTGCGGCGATGATTTCGCATTCGATTTCATATTCGATGAAAATATCCGCTATGCGCGATACGAGATCGACTCCGCTCAGCAGCCCCTGATCGGTGATGATCATGTCCGGATTTTCCGTATCGGAAATACCCTCGGCGGGGAAATATTCGCTTTTATCGAAGGAAACCCCGGCTGCGCGGCGTATACGGTCATCGATGCGCCCGGCAAAGGGGCTGACATATTCGGCGCCCGCCTTGGCTGCGAGCAGCGCCTGTTCCGGTGTAAAAATCAGCGTGGCATTCACCGGAATACGTTCGTCGGTAAGGCGTCTGATAGCCATGATACCGTCGAACAGATTACCCTCGCCTTTGGAATTCATGGTGCAGACCGGAATCTTTATGACGACGTTTCCTGTTACCTGGTCGAATTTTTCGTAGAGATACATTCCCTGGTTAACCATATCATCCGCATCGAGCCCGGGAACTTCCAGTGAAACGGGGCACATCCTTCCCGCAGTGGCAAGGATTTTCTTGATATAGTTTTCCATGTTGGTGTCTTCGTGCGATTTCTTGAGCTCAAGGACTGCCTTTTTTATAAGCGATGGGTTAGTCGTTACACCCTCGATAATTCCCCATGATACGGCTTCCTTGATTTCCTGCAGGTTTGCCGTGTCAAGAAATAATTTCATGATTCTCAGCCTCCTCGATAGACCTTTTCAGGCCGGATACTAAAATGGTATCCCATACTATTGATTATACGTAAATGTGCACCGCGAACATGTACGGAGTGAATCGTGTGGACGGGCTGTAATCGGTGCCCGGGACAGTCGGATTCGGATGCAGGAGTTTCCATATATCAAAATATAGAACGTGATGCCCGTACTGTCAATATTTTTTATATGTTCGGTAATTTAGTCATTTTTATATGACCCGCTGTGTTTATTTGCGTTCTTAAGGCGGAATTATTATGTTTCAACCGGATTATCATGTGAGCCTTTTTCAGAAGCTCTATCCTTAACCCGGATTTATCTTATTGCTTCGGCGATTAAACAGTGATATCGGATGACGTCATGCCGAACTTGTTTCGGCATCTATTCCTGCTATTGGTATCATTATTTATCCGCCGGAGCAATAAAATGTATCAACGGTTTCCTGTGGGGAAGCCCCGGCCAGGTATATGGAGTCCCTGTAACGCCGTCATGCCCGAATCTTTAATCGGGAATCCATATGCAGCCTGTAAACATTTTTCATCCTTCGTTGTGACTATTTATAGTTATGAGTGTTATTCATGAAAATATTTAACCACGAAAACACAAAGGCACAAAAAGATATAACGGATCAGAACTGACGGTTAAACTACTGAGTACCTTTTATTTGCAGTAGAATATGATAGTTGCCACTCTTAACCATGGAAACTCACCCCGCGCATAACACCTTGATAAAATAGATGTTAGCGGGCGCTTCCCCTCTCTTGTGGCAAGAGAGGGGG
>JAJFUH010000173.1 GCA_021372535.1 bacterium | reverse complement strand
GAATTGAAATCGAGATAGGCGTTTCCCTCGAGATCGTACAGAGTCGTGCCATCGCCTTTCTCGAACGCGAGCGGCTTCCGCCCGTATGTCTTCAGTACATGCTGCTCTGTCAGTTTTAACACTTCTTCCGTAGTCATTGATTTATCCCTTATATATATTCGATTTAGTATTTTTTATTCGATAACCGTTCCCCAGTGCTTGCTTTCGTCGAGCGAATCGACAATGCTGTCCGGTCCTTTCCAGCCGATAACGTGCACACGGCTCACACCCTCTTTTACGGCTGCGGCGGAACTCATGACCTTGGGTATCATTCCGCCGGTTATTTCACCGGAATCGATCAGCCGTTCGACATCGTCCACACGAATGACCGGCCTGATTTCGCCGCCGATTTTTATACCGGGGACATCGGTGATATAGATGAGATCATCGGCTTTCCATTCCTCAGCCAGCCTGCATGCCGCATGATCGGCATTGACATTGTATGCCCGGTATCCCGGTCCGATGGAAATGGGCGACACAACGGGTACGACCTCATGGGACAGGAGAATCTCCAGAAGCTCGATATTGACCTCCTCGATAGCCCCGACATACCCGAGGTCTCCACTCTTGACAACCATCTTGGTGGCATGGAACATCCCGAGATCAGTTCCGCTGATGCCCACCGCTCGGAGGCCGATTTTCCCCATCGCCCGTGCAATCCACTTGTTGACGAGGCCCGAAAGAACCATCTCGACGACATCGATGACCTCGTCATCGGTCACCCGGAGCCCGTCGATAAAGGTAAACTCCCTGCCCATCTTTCCGAGTTGACGGCCAATGTCTTTACCGCCGCCGTGAACGATAACCACATCATTCACCGGTGGCACCCGTCTGACCGCCTCCGCGAACTCCACAAGAACATTCTCGGCATCGAGGGTCGATCCCCCCATTTTTACAACGACTTTTCTTTTCACAGCAGGCCCTCTTTTTCATCGAAACCGAACATGACATTCATATTCTGCACCGCCTGACCTGATGCTCCCTTTCCGAGATTACAGATAGTGGACACCACTATTATCCGGTCGGTTCCCTCGGCCAGATTAAGACCGATATCGCAGAAGTTCGTGTCCGCCACAAACTTGCTCTCGGGAATCCTGTCGCTGTAATACCTGACGAAGAACTCACTATCGTAAGCCTCACGGTAGAGATCGTCAAGGTCTTTTTTCGTCACGGGTTTCCTGAGCTTCGCCAGTATTGTGGAAACGATCCCCGTTTTCATGGGCACAACATGGGGTGCAAAGGTGACAGTACACACCTCGCCCGCGATTTTGGTCAGTTCCTGCTCCATCTCGCCCACATGTTTGTGACGGCGTCCGAGGGCATAAGGCATCACGTTCGAATCGGCCTCGTAAAAAAGCTTGAACGGCTTGAATTCCCTTCCCGCTCCGCTGATACCGCTCACCGAATTGACATGGATACCGGAACAATCGATTATCCCTTCCCTGAGAAGCGGCGCGAGACCGAGAATCACCGATGTGGGATAACATCCGGGATTGGAGACCAGTTTCGCCGCTTTGACCCGGTCACGGTACAGCTCGGTCAGACCGAACACCCTTTTTTCAATGTACTGCGGGGAAACATGCGGTTTCCCGTACCAGCGTTCGTACGATTCCGCCGTATCCATACGGTAATCACCGGCGAGGTCGATCACCGCGACTCCCCTGTCATAAAACTCCGGAACAACGCTCATCGAGGTCTGGTCAGGAGCACAGGCAAAAAGAAGATCGATCACGGTATCCTTAACATCCGCAGGGTCTGAAAACGGCACATCACACAACCCGCGCAGATTCCCGTACAGGTCGGACAGCGCTTTACCCTTTTCACTCCGGGACGTCACATACACAATCTTCACCTGTGGATGCCGTGAGAAATAATATGCCAGCCTGGCGCCGGTATATCCGGAAGCGCCTAATATTCCTACGCGAATCATTTATTTTTCCTCTCCGATGGATTTTTCAAGTTTATCGATAACAGATTCAATATCACGGGCTGTATGAGCGATAACCAGTATGGTATCGTCTCCCGCAACGGTTCCGACTATCTCGGGCCAGTGCTGACGGTCGAGGATTACGCACAATCCGGGAGCGTTCCCGGTGGCTGTCCTGATAACGAGGAAATTACCCACCGGTTCATATCCGGTTGAAAACGCCTTCATGGCTTTTCCGAGATCATTGAGCTCGTATGAAGCGCCGAGCCTGTATACAAGCTTGCCGTCCACGGTGGGGATTTTCACCGCTCCCATTTCCCTGAGATCGCGGGATAATGAAGACTGGCTGGTCTGAATACCCCGTTGATCAAGAGCTTCCTTGATTTTTTCCTGTGTCGAACCATAACTGGCCGTCAGTATTTCCCTGATTGCCGCCTGTCGTCGTTTTTTTCCGGTCATCACTTTTCTACCGTTATCGTTTCAATCGTTTACAGGTAAAACAAATCCGCATCAATCCGCGTTCAATCAATCTTATGAATGATCAGGAGCGTAATCTCTCCTATATGCCCGACAAAACTGCATAAACACCATACACAGCTTACAGAATCGACTCGCCGCTTTCGCCGGTACGAATCTTTATAGCGTCAGTAACATCGAAAACAAAAATCTTCCCGTCGCCAAGCCGCCCTGTTCCGGCGCTTTCCACAATGGCATCAATGGCATTTTCGAGCTCGCTGTCTTTCAAAACCACTTCGATTTTGATCTTCGGCAGAAAATCGACTGTGTATTCGCTGCCGCGGTACATCTCTTTGTGACCGCGCTGCCGGCCGAAACCTTTGACCTCAGAAACAGACATACCCTTTATGCCTATTCCGGTCAGGGCGTCTTTCACTTCGTCAAGTTTGAACGGTCTGATATACGCTTCGATTTTTTTCATAATCATCCTCCCGGAAAGAACGGTTGTAATAAATTAATAATTATTCATTCACGACACAAGTATTTTATTATCATGTATTGCATTTTTTTTCATGATGTCGTATCATAGATATTCACAGGGAGATCATGTCGGCATGTTTTCACATAACAAACAAGAAGAACAAATAGTTAGCGCCATCAATGACCTGTCCCGCGGAGACGAGCGCCCGTTGAGGGGCATCGGGGTACCGGATGACGGTATCGCCGTACTGCGCCGGATATTGAATATATATTCATTGCATCCGCCGCTTTTCATTCGGGAAATCATCGTCTCCTCGTTCGGTACTCACAATCTCGGGCATGCGCTGCTCCGTCTCGACCGTTTCATTGAAACGGCGGGAAAAGATACACCCTTCGTGTCGGACAACCGTGCGATCCCGCGCATGCTTGCTTCGCTTTTTGCATCGAGCGGTTCTCTTTCGGGCAGACTGGGTTCGGATGTATCGCTGCTTGACGACCTGGCGGCGCTTGAAAATCCTGAATCGTCACACACGGACAAAAACTACTATCTCGATTACATCGGGAAGTCATATGCAGAGGGCGATCTGCTCCAGGACAAGCTGAAAAAAATCCACCGTCACCACACCATTCAGCTTTTACGGATATGTGTGCGCAATGCCGATCCGGTCATCTCAATTACGGAGATTTCCGCCGAGCTGTCCGCGCTTGCCGATGCAGTCATCGAGGCATGCCTCGAACTTGCCGCCGAAGAACTATACGAGCGGCTCGAAATTTCCGGTCATCCCCATTCGCTCGTCGTGCTTGGATTGGGTAAACTCGGGGGAAGAGAGCTTAATGTGAGCTCGGATATCGATCTCATATATCTCTGTCCTGACCAGAACGCCTCGTGGGGGAGCTATGACTGTATATCGTTCCATACCATGCTCGCGGAACGACTGACTCGGCTCCTTAACGAGCCCACAGCCCAGGGAGCGCTGTACCGTGTCGATACACGACTGAGGGCCGATGGCGCATCGGGGCCGCTCGTGAGATCGCTGAAGGATTATTTCCGGTATCTCGAGCTGAGGGGTGAGGGATGGGAACGCCAGATGCTTCTCAAGGCTCGTCCGGTTGCCGGTAATTACGCAGTGGCGGATGATTTTCTCCGGTCTCTCGAACGGTTTATCTTCCCGTCGAGCCTGACGAGAAGCCCGAACCGCGAAATAGTCGCCCTCAAAGACCAGATCGAAGCCCGCATCATCGCCGAAGGAAGTAAAAAAACTCACCTGAAGCTCATGGAGGGCGGAATACGCGATATCGAGTTCATCACCCAGTGTCTTCAGCTCCTCATGGGTGGTATTCACTCCGAGGTACGGAGCACCAATACGCTGACTGCGCTCGAACGTCTCCGTGAATTCGGCGCCTTCAACGAAGATGAGCATGGCGTACTTTCGGATGCATACCGGTTCTTCAGACAGATCGAGAACGCTCTTCAGTGGCGGGAACTGCTTCCGGCGTTTACCCTTCCGGTCAATCCCGATGAGCTGGATGATCTGGCGCGATTCATCGGTTTCATGAGCGAAGATTCTCACCCGGGAATTCTTCTGACTGATGAAATCGAAAAGAAAAGAAAAACCGTCCGCGCCCTGTATAATGAGATTTTCAATGCCGGCCGTTCCGATTCCTTTGAGGAGATGGCAATACATGCGGCGGTCGCGCCGCCGGGTGATGAAAAAGTCAGGCGTTTTCTTGAAAATGTTGGCTTTACCAACCCCGAAGAGAGCGCACGAACCATTGCCGATCTTGCCTTTGAAAGGAAACCGGGTGTCACGGATGTCACGCTCCACCCTTCGACAGAGCGGTTTCTCCCCAAATTTTTCAAAGCTCTCACTGACCTGCCCGACCCGGGGGGAGCCCTCGATCGCTTCAACCGCGTTGCTCAATCCTACAACGCCCGTCAGACTCTCTTTGACATCCTTGCAAACAACGACACATTTTTAGAGCTGCTTATTTCGCTGACTCATGGCTCGGTCTTTATTACCGATATTCTTTCCGATGACCCATCGCTGCTCGACTGGCTGTTTGAGACGGCGGAAATACTCCATCCAATAAATATCAAGGAGTTCAGGCAGGAATTGAACCGTATCGATACACGGTGCAGTGATAACCTCTGTTTTACCCGCTTATGCCTGACCGCAAAAAACCACGAGAAACTGCGGATAAGCGCTCGTGACATAACCGGTCTTTCCACGACGTTCTCGACATATTCGGAGCTGACCCAGGTCGGCGAAGCGATTGTCAGGGCAGTATATGCGCGAACATTCCGTGAGCTGTCGGCGGCACATCCCGTATTGAAAAAGGATTATGAATTTGCGGTGATAGCTGCGGGCAGGCTTGGAGCGGAAATCATGAACTTCGGTTCTGATCTCGATCTCATTTTCGTTTATAACGCAGGAACTGATGAGAAACGTCTCATGGAAATTCCCGGATTATCGGTTAAACTTGCGCAACAGATGCTTTCTCTCATAACCGGCGGCGGTGGAGTGAACAAGGTGTACGATGTGGATGCGCGTCTACGGCCAGAGGGCGGCAATTCCGTACTCGCTATTTCGTTCGACGAGTACCGGAAATACCTCGATCGTCGGGCTTCGGAATGGGAACGTCTCGCGCTCGTGAGGGCGCGGGCGGTAGCCGGGAGCGCCGGGCTTGGCAGGGATGTGATCGGGGCGATACACCGTTTCGTTTATCGCGGGCCCTTTTCGCCTGAGGAGGTTTCGAGGATATATGCCATCAGGGCTGCGATGACGGAAAGCTCTCTCAAGCGCTATCCCGGCCTGACCAATATAAAATCGGGTCCGGGCGGCATCGCCGATATCGATTTCATAGCCCAGTCCTATGCCGCACATCACGGCCTCGATAGACCGGCAGTGCAGCTCCGAGAAACAACCGCGATACTGAAGGCCTTCGGTTCAGAACGAATTCTCGACCGGCATTCCGTTTCAGCACTGACAGAACTCTATGAATTTCTCAGCACTGTGGAGAAGGTTCTGAGGATCAGCTCCGGAAAAGCGGTAAATACGGTTCCGGCGGCGGATGCAGAACTGACAAGGGTCGCCCGTCTGCTTGGATTTAAAAATGTGCGACGCTTCACAAAAAGGCTCGATGATGTCCGCATTATTACGAGGGAGTACTATGAACGGTTGATGAAGGAACTCCGCGACCGGGCAGAAAACGGCTCAGTGCAATCATAATTCCTCCCGTGAGCCCGGGCAGGAGCATAGTGAGAATATTCTGTGTAAAAGCGGCGCTGAATGCCGCGCCTCCGCTTATACCGTACCGTCCGAACAGTGCAACCGACGCTGTTTCCTTCACCCCGAAATCTCCGAATGAAAAGGGCAGCAGCAGATCCGCGAAATACACGAGTGGAAGGATTTTCAGTGCTGTCACTGCGGGAGTTTCATAAAATCCATATAAAAGCGTATAAAACCGGACAACGTAAATCACGTATATTGCCCCGGAATAGATCAGCAGTTCAACAACCATCCCGGGACGGAGATGAGTAAATGCTGTGAGCATAAGATCGACGGTGTCCTTTTTTAAGAAAGGTGTCAGAATCTTTTCTCCGAGCGGTTTCAGACGGTAAATATTGAAAACACACGCAAGAAGAATGAATCCGGCCAAAGGCGCCAGCAGAGCGAACTTACCCGGAATCACGGCAGTGAGCGAAAGGAAGCCGAAAAAAAGAACCACTATGGAATTAAAAACCTTGTCGACAACAGTCAGGGAAGCAATCCTGAGTGGTGAATGATCAGGTATCCATGCCCCTCTGATAAACTCACCCGTCCGGGCAGGCGATACCGAGGCAAGAAAAAAACCTCCAAAAAGGGACATGATGACCGACCTTAAAGACGGCCTCGGATCGAGAACACCGAGAATGTAGTTCCACTTCAGTATCTGAATGATAATCTGTACGATAACGAGCGCCATTCCCAGAATAAAGCAGTCAATGCGAACCGATTTCCAGGAATCGATGATCGTAGACGGATGAATTTTCGTTATGAGAACCGAGAATAATATTACTACGACCGTAAAACGGATCACACGAGAATATCGTTTAAAGAAGGGCGAAAAACGCGATACAGTTTTTTCAACCGCCGGTTTCATTAAATACTGTTCCTTTATACGGATATCAAAGACATTTTCGATATAAAACATTAACTGAATATGATATTACACATACACTGTACATTTACCATCATCGGGTAATACGATAATTTTACTTCTATTCAATATGATATACGGTGTTTTACCAATCCTGTGATTCATCGTGCAGGTCAAGAAGTTTTCTGATCAGCGGTACAACAAAAATCCCATCGAGATCGAGCGTTTTAAATTCCCTGACGAACAGGGAAACGCGGGAACTCAGGTCAAGGCCCCGCTCGATGAAAAAAACTTTTTTACCCTTGAGAGTGCACAAGCCCGAGGGGCCGTCAGCGGTACAACGAATCTCGATACCGAGACGGTGTGCAAGGAGTTCGAACTCTCTGACTGTAACCGAATCATCCACTCAGAACTTCCAGTTCATGCCATAACTGAGCGCAAGCAGATAATAGAATCCAAGGGCTACTTTCCTTTGTTTTGTGCTGCGGTATGAAAACGACTTTACATCGATATCAAAGCTGACCTTTTCAAAGATTTTAAAACGTATCATGTTGCTGCTTTCATGCTGGAATGCCATATAATAGTCAGGAAGAGGATTCCAGTTAATAAATGTCCTCGATTCAAGCTTGACCGGTGTCTTGAATACTACATTAGTCGGGAACTCTTTATTAATAAAAAATTTATTCTCTATACCGAAAGTATTTTTATTCAGGGTAAAATCACGGCTCCCGTTTAAGCCGAGACTGACATTTATATTTAACAGACTGGGGAAGGACCTCGTCATACCCGAACTGGCCGCACCGGCAATAGGATGTTTCCCGGTGCCCGAGTAAAGAAACGAGTTAAGTTTTATATCAAAATACGGTTTCACGGGAAAATCGGAAAGATTGTATGTATATTTGCTGTAGAGCTCCACAGGATCATTGTTTTTTCGCTGTCCGTATACTATCCCATTCTGAGTATTGGTCTGCGAACCCGTTCTGCTCCAGGATGTCACAAGATATGAATTAAAGATATGCCGCCCGACTGTCTTATTCATGGTCAGTTTGTCGTTCATACTGGAAATGATGAAGTTACCCTGATAAAAGTCAGCATAATCACGCCAGCTTTTCGGTATATCATCCCCATATTTCGCTTTATCGACATCGATGTCTTTACGGGTGTAGTTGGATGCGATGGTGATATTCAGGTTAAGTTCCCATACTTTTGGCTTAATTGCATTCCTTATCCGTTCTTCTTTTTCGATAAGGTGATTTTCCACAACATTGAGCATGTTTACATCGGACAGTATCTCGCCGGTTCCCTGAAGGAACTGCCGGTATCCGTTGCCACCTGTTCGCAGATGGGTCGTGGTAAGGATGCTGTACTCCGTATCATCTTGGACAGGAATGGAATCGACCTTTCCATCTGCCGTAATTCCACCGTAAAGAAGACGCAATTCGCTGTCTGTCTGACTGTTGCTCTGTTCCCTGACTGACTTGAGGTACGAACCCCTGAGTGAATACTTTGTGACCTTTTCATACGGTTTTATCACCTTCCTGACATCATACAGGGTCAGGCTGTCCGCAATCGGATAATAATAGAGGCTCTGACGTTCGAGAAGGACAACATCGACATCGAAAACATCTTTGAGAATCTTTGCTACCTCACCGCCGGTTTTAGTGATAACCGATTCCTCAATATCTTTTTTATTGAGCTTTTTCAGAACTTCGGAAAGCCGGGTGATGATTTCCCCATCGGGCGGGAAAGCATCTCCGATTTTAATGTCCCTGAATTCGCGCGATTCCATGTCGTTTTTTCGGCTGTATGTCAGGAGGCTCAGGTGGTCGCCGGCTTCGGAACCTATGTAGACCTGCTTTCCCCCTATATATACCATCGATGTTGAACCGTACTGATCGGAGAATCCGCCCGACTGGTTATTGGTGATATACATGTCGACATATGCCTGCCGCATCACCATTTCCGTTATCGCAGCCCGATCCAATCGCCCCGCAACGATGACAATATCGGCGTTTTCGCGGGCGACGGCGAGCGATACATTGGTGAGCGCTTCATCGTATGGTATTACATCAAGACCCACCACATTGGCATCGGGAGATTTTTTGATGATATCCAAATCCGACATTCCGATGATACATATGCGGAGCCCGGATACATACCACATGGCATAGGGATCGACAATGGGCCGGTGAGTTTTTTCATCAACAAGATTTGCGGAAATAAAATGCGGGTAATCAGGATTTACTGCCATCCGCCTGAAGTTTTCCACCCCGAACATGAAAGAAGAAACGGAAGGAATGATATAATCGAAACCGGCCTGTTTTGCGGCGACGAGAAAAAGGTCTCCCCTGTCATAATCAACAATGCGGGTGGAACCGAGCATCGAGCCAAAACTGAGAGCGAGCCCACGATTTTCCTTGAATTTTTTCAGAGCTGTCGCTTCTTTTGCAAGCAGTTGTTCGGCTCCTTCGGTTTTCCATCCGAAGATCAGTGAAAAATCCCCGCCTTCCTCCTGGGCATATGGACAGGAACTGTACAGGAACATGATCACAGAGAACAGACAACACTGTAATACTTTACAAAAAACTCGCTTCATTCATCCTCCAACCTGAACTTTTTAATATACCACACTGTGGAAATCAAATCAACAGTACGGGATAAAAAAATGAGGTTGGAATAATATTCATATACATGTTTAAGGCTTCCCTCTTAATTTCCGGCATCAATACAACGGTCGGAAACATACTCCCAGTGCCCGAATCCGCGCTCAAGCCGCTTTCTGAAAACACGCATTATCTGACGGGAATCAGCCGTGTTTTCAGGAGCTATCTCATCCACGACAGCTTTCAGAACACGGGCGAAATTCTCATCCAGCTCCTCAACCAGTACCTCCATGTTTACTCGAGCCATACTACCTCCGCGTTGTCATATATCGTTTTTACGGTGATTATTGATGTTCGTGATTTTTCCCGCATGACAATCGAAAAGGGATATACTATTGGTTTAATCCCAGGGAAAACCGGTAAACGTTTATTTTCTTTCCGTCACAGTCTTCATACGTGTAACCCAGGCGCAGAACGAGCTGCCAGAGGAATTCATACGAGAAATCGACTCCTCCCGCATAAACCTTCTCCAGATCGCCGTCGAGAAAATGGGCTTTGGTCGGATCGGTGTCCCTGTGTCCCCGAAGGGCATCACCTCCGATGTTTGTCCCGGGAGGATTTGCGCCGTGACGGCTCTTCTCCAGCGTAAGGATTGTATGAAACCTTCGCGAGAACCGCTTGCGCACCTGAAAGAACAGAACATCGGTATTCGGCCCCGAATAATAACCCAGGACATCGCCGTAATGATTATATCCGTTTATGGGGAACTTATGGGAATATACCCATGGATCGATCCGCGAATACTCGATTCTTATATCGGCATCCCTGAAGCCGAACGGTTCCACGAGAAACGACCCGATCTGACAGGCGAATTTATTACCGTACCAGTCGGTACCGAGTTTCCCCATCGATATATCGTCGAACATGAACTCGCCGTATATGGAATGCGCGCGGTGAACCAGAAGGCGGAAATCCATACCCATCACCGAGTTGTCATGGTCGCCGGATGAGTGTTCCGCACTTTTGAGAAACATGACCGGGCTCAGGTAAGCCAGGTCCCACCTGCCTCCGTATATGACCGTTTCATACAATCCTATGCTGAGCCGTCTGGTCACATTTAATTCCACGCGGTGACCGCTCATGTGTTTTTTTACGGTTACCGAATCGGTGCCGGCTCCGGGAGGATTATTGTAATACCATCGTGCAACCGGTGGATACTGTTCGAGTTCTGCGGCAAAAAAGGTGAATTTCAGACGCCAGAAACCGGTATCGAACCGGAACATATCGTACGGAGAAGCGTAATCCGATAATCCGAGCGTACCTGTCGTTCCTCTACCCCATCTGGTACGTCCTCTTCCCAGCGAGAGGAGGAATGGCCCGCTCGAATACGTCAGATGGGCGTTTGTTTCATCAAATTCGGCGCGATCCCCCTTGAAGCTGACATATCCCCGACCCGGCATGGTCGTCACTTTCGTATCGTTATACTCCCGGTTTCCCCATTCCTTCGAGTCACGGGTATCGATATAAAATCCGACATGATCGCCAACCGTGCCGCGAAGAGCGAAACCGTTGCTGTCTGTATAAACACGGTCATCCTTCGTGAATGATTTCGAGGTGCGTATCTCAGCGTTCCGAACGATGACAGGATCCACATAAAGCGAATAGTTATCGCCCGAAGCGCTGAACATGTTTCGCCGGTTGCGGTATACAAAGCCTTTAAGAAAACCCGGCATATGCCGGACAGGGCCATAATCGTCCCATACCATTCCCTTCCGCGACGGGATATCCGGCCGGAATTCCGCCATCAGACATTCGTACTCACTTTTATCGGCGGGCGACAATACCGTTGATTTGTCCGAAATCCGGGTTAAAAGCGCCGCGATCTCTCCCCGCGTAAACGGTTTCGTCCCCAGAAATGCCCCGGAGAAAAAATAATGTAGTTCCATTCGTTCCAGAAAATCATATACCCGATGAGAAACCGGAACATATGTTGTCGCATCCCCCCAGCCGGAAACGCTCAGAAATACTGCCATAATCAGGACAGGGATTATAATCTTCAATCTCATCGATTATACTCCAGTCGAAAGGTATACCATCTCCCCGGTGCAGGAAGCCCCGGGAAAACATCATAACGGTCATTCAAAAGGTTGCGGACCGTAATCACCGGAGTGAAATTCCCGAACGGTCTCGTACACGAAACCGTCACCGGAATCCGCGAATCACCATGAAGCCGCTCCTCATAACGGACCGTGAAAGAGCAGTTCGTCTTCAGGGGCAGAATCCCTGTCACAGCCCCGGTAATCGATCTCGCCGCAGAATTGAGAATATATTTAGATTCCACACCCTGTCTGCGCTCCACCGATTGATTCAGAACCATTCCCGAAACACGGAATATCCAGGTTTCTGTCATCGAAACACGGGCGTTCATTTCGATACCGGGAGTATTTATTTTACCGTGATTTTCAGCCTTCCATTCCGTTTCTCCCTCCCAGCGGATCCAGTCTATCACATCTGAGGATTCACGGGCAAACAGGACCATTCCGTATGAAATCCGCTCTCCGGTGTGATCGAGTCCGGCTTCGACGGAGCGGCTGTATTCGGACCTGAGATCAGGATTTCCCCTGTTGGCGGGGCTGTTATAGTATAACTCGGTGTATGTGGGGGAACGAAAGGATTTTTCCGCTCTGAGCCTGAAACGGGTGGAAAAAGTGACCGGGACGGATATCCCCACTCCCTGGGTAAAGCAGTGTTCGTCTCTGAAACCGCTGTCATACCGCAGCGAGACCGATACCTGAGCTTTTGAGGCATCGGCGGTCAATTCGCCGTACATGGCATTGTTCCGGTCCGAACGCACATCGAGACTGCCGCTCATTATCCCTGTCCGCTCGGTCTCAAAACCTACAATCGCAGAATATATGTTTGTCGGGTATGTGAGATATTCGCCGGAATAAACAAAACTACTGTTGTAATGGGTATTCCGGTAGTCTTCGGGATTGTCCCGGTCGAGAAGAAAATCATCTCCATGACCCCGTGCACCTGCCCTGATTCTGACCAGATTGCGTGAATTGATCGTCTGCTGAAAGCTGATGCCGCCAAGCAGTGTCAGCGTCTTCTCAAATGACGGATACAGCGAATAAAAGCCCTCTGCGCCGAACCGTTTGTCGAGAATCCCCATATTCCAGCCGATTTTTACCGTATCAGACCGATACGAGCCCATTATATCGGCTTCAGTGCTTTCATAATCCGTCCCCCGCTTATATCCGTCCGATATCCCGCGTTTTACATTTACCGACATGTCCGAACTGCCCCGTGAATAACTCAATCCGGCTGATGTTCCGGTGCTTCCGAATGAACCGACCGAGACTGAGCCGTTTACACCCCGATCGGAATCGCCGGTTATTATATTAATTACACCGCCGGTTGCACGTGAACCATACATGGTGGATCCACCGCCGCGGAGCACCTCGATTTTCTCGACACGGGAAAGATCAGCCGGAATATCCATGGTAAAATGACCGGTCTGCGGATCACGGACTTCTATCCCGTTCACGAGGATGAGCACTCCCTCGCTGGACGATCCCCTGATGCTTATATCAGCCTGACTTCCCGGCGTTCCCCGTTCACGGACGTCAATCGAAGCGATGAGACTGAGGAGTTCCGGTATTGTTCCGGCCTGCAGAGCGGTAATCTCATCCCTTGTTAAAACCAGCGATTCCGTTCCGCGTGAGTTTATAAACCTTCCGGAGCGCTGTGAAGTGACAAGTACTTCCGGCAGAACAGGGGTATCATCACATAGGGCATTGAAATTATTAAAGAAAATTAAGTTTATAACCGATAATATACATGTAATGAGCTTTTTTGTGATATAAATCACTAAAATCTCCGTTGAATAAGGTATAATACCTGTAAGAAAGAAAAAATACTGTTTATTCCCGAAAAAATAACTTGACTGTAACATTCGGGAAATACATTTTTTAAATATTATCTATCGAGTCATACATAATCTAAGTTATTATCTGTTGGAGAATACCGTGGCCATTAAAAAGATTGATATCGGGAAACTTAAATCCGGGATGGTGCTTGCCGATAATGTTTACGGTGAGATTAAAGGTAATAAAGTCCTTTTAATGGCAAAAAATACCTTGATTTCAAATGACGGTCAGGTCCGGCGCCTTATCGACGGTAATATCAAGTTTGTCGAAATTGATACCGACAGAGGTGCCGATACCTTTCTTTCCCTGACCCAGCAGAAAAAATGGGACGATGTCGTTAAAGAAACAAAAGATGTCAAAACAGTCGATCAGCTCCTCTCGCGTCACATTTCCAACTTTATCAATTCAGTTACCACAACAATCATGAAAACCCATACTTCGCGGTTGTACATCAATGAAGAGCCGGTATCTTCGATTATCAAGGAGATGATTATTTTCGTCGAAAACCATACCGACATACTTCTTGCAATGATACGGCTGAAATCCTTGAATGAATATACATTTAATCATTCCATCAATACAACCGTTTTATGTATCTCCATCGCCAATTCACTCGGTTTCAAATACAACGACATCGTACGGTTTGCCACAGGGACTTTCCTTGCGGATGTCGGTATGTCGAGCTATCCTTCAAAGATGGTTTCAAGGCCATCGGGTCTTGCGAAAAAAGAAATAGAAGAGATTCAGAAACATCCGGCATATGCGGTGGAATTCCTGAAAAAAAACGGAATCGACGATCCACTCATAGAAGCGATTATTCTTCAGCACCATGAGCGTTTTGACGGTTCCGGGTATCCCTACGGGCTCAAGGATGAGGAAATACATCCTATTTCCAAGCTTTTCGCAATTGCCGATGTGTATGTCGCCATGACTTCTTCACGGCCGCACAGACCGGGAATACCGCCGCATATGGTTTTAGGAGAGATTCACAAGATGTCCGGAACCCTTTTCGATCCCAAGATGAAAGATTACTTCATCAAACATGTTGGCGTTTACCCGGCGGGAAATATGGTCGAATTGACAAGCGGAAATGTCGCGATTGTGGTTTCACAGAATAAATCAGATCCTCTCAGACCGCTGGTAATAGTATTCCAGAAAGCCAGAAAGCTTTCGGCATCTTCTGCCGGGATTTCCGCTCAACGTGACCTGCTTTCAATCAAACGGGGTGCATGGGAGCTCGTCGATCTCAGCACGGATGACGGCAGATTCGGAAAAATCGTGCGCGGAGTCGATCACCGTAAGTACAATATCAACATAAATTCATATCTCATACAGGTATAAAATACTTCAACATCTCCATCTTCCCATCCCATCCATCAGGCGCGATACATCCATTCCATACTGAATGCCCGTGTACATTTCAATGGAAAATAGCGTTTGTCGATACCATTTTATTTAATAATTGACCGGCAGGGTGGCGAAAAAGAGATTTTTTCACAGCCCTCTTAATCGAATCTGAAATATTTTCGTGCATTTCCTCCGACAATCTTCATCCTGTCCTCGTTCGATATTTCGGCCAGAAACAGTCTTCCAATCTGCGGCCTGGGATCGATGAAGGGATTGTCAGTCCCGAAAAGCACACGGTCGGCTCCGACCGTTTTAACAAGATATTCGACCTGTCTGGCCGGACACATCGAGAGCGTGAGATCAAAAAAGATATTGGGAATGTTCCCGGCAAGATCTATCCCATGCGGAGTACCATATGGCCCGCCGGAATGGCCCATGATCCAGTTTACCTCAGGGTATTCCCTGGCCATGTTGACAAACTGCTCCTGACTCCCGTACGGATCGTTGTCGAGCCATACATGCACGAGGATGAAGAGCTTGCGCGCCGAAGCATACTCATAGATACTCCTCATCCTCCGGTCGTCCATCTTGCATTTTGCAAGGACGGGATGAATCTTGATGAGGAGCATATCCTTTTCCACGCTGAAACACCGGTCGAGCTCCTCGATGGAAAGCTCAGGATAATTACCGTTTACAATACAGGCGCCGTAGAGACGGCCGCGGTGCGAGCGTATTGCATCAATCGTCATGGTGTTACCGAGAACCAGATCGACGGAAATCCCCGGATTAGCGGAAATCACTGTCTTATCGATTCCGACCATATCCATCATATGAACCATGCTGTCAGCGTCGCACAGAGGAATGTGCATGTTGAAATAAGGGCCGAGATGGGCATGAAGGTCGATAATTTCCATATCGGTAATGGGAAGTCCTTCATGAACACGTTCAAAATATTCAGTCATGTCAGGGCCTCCTGTAAAAGAGTTCTCAGTGTTCCGCCGGCGATGGCTTCCTTGTCCTCGCGTGAAATATCGGCATAGGTTATCATCGGTACAACAGCCGTACCGGTATACTGGGGCATGTTGCTGCCGAAAAGGATGGGGCGCGGCCCGAACCGCTCCACCACATCCCGTATGGTTCCCGCACCCATATACCGTGATGTCTCGACATGGAGGTTTTTATAACGCTCGAACAGAGGATAGGAAAAACGGTTATGACGGTAGCTGACATTCGTTGCAATAACCGGGAGCCGGGGATGTTTTTCCAGAATTGACTGTATGGTCTCCCACCAGACTATCTCGATATCGAGCATAAGGGGGACACGAGCCTCTTCGAGAGCATTTAAAAGATCACCGACAGTCCAGTCGGCCATGGAAAAACTGTGGAAATTATTTGTCGGATACATTCTGACAGCCCGTACACCCTTTTCTTCCATTTCTTTAAGAAGCTGCGGAGGAGGAGACATCTCTCCCGTGTGATGCGGGAGGATTATCCAGCATGGGTGCAGGCCTTCCGTCCCTTCAATGGCCTCATGAAGGAGCCGGTTTCCAAGCGGGGGGTCGGCATCACGGGCAACTGTGTGGAAGACGAGTGCTTCCTCGATACCCGCTGTCTCCATTTCACGTTTGAGTCCTGCGGCATCATGAATATCGAGGATATACGGATAGGCAACTCGTCCGACCGAGCAGTTGCAATCGAAAAATTTCAATTTTGACATGTACTTTCCCTTCAAAGGGTGGTAAAAAAAGGATCTTTCATGCGCCCGGTCCCCGAATCATTAATCGGGTATGAAATATGTCGAATTTTGCTGTCAAGGGCATGTAAATCGGCACTTCCTGCCGCCGACCCTTGATGGCTGCACAAAGCGTTTTCCCCACACGTTCAATGAACACATCGAAAGGTGATTAATGAAATACAATGGCCCTCATTACAGAATCTCAGCCGGATTTCCGCGTATGTTCAGTTTCAGCGGGGAAAACCGTTCGAGAAAGTGTTGAACCGTATCGTTTATTATAACAGAGTATTCTATCACCTCAATACTCTTAATTCCCCTTTAACCTCAGAACCACATACCGGTTTCAGTTTCTCCAAGCACTGTTTCCGATGTACGCCGCGAACAATAGCTCACGACAACCATTGTCAGAACGGACATGATAAAGGGAATAAAGCTGAAATGAAATGGCAGCCGTACCATAAATCTATCGATATACCCGAAAATTATCGCGCCCGATAATCCGATTATCATACTCCAGACGGCACCCGTTTTCGTTGCCCTCTTCCAGAACAAACCCGCCAGAATGGGTGTGACAAATACGGAGAGCATGATTCCTATACCCATCCAGATCAGCCATGCAAGCAGTTTCGGAGGATTGAGGGCAAGAAACACCGATAAAACAGCCGCAACGAATACCACTATTCTGCTGACCTTGATAACACCGGCATCGGAGGTGTCACGTTTGAACAGATTACGGTATATATCCCAGGCGAAGGAAGAACCGATGGTCAGAAGCAGCCTGTCGGTCGTCGACATAACAGCGGCAAGAACAATCATACCGAAAAATGTCCAGAAAAAAGGCCCGAAACTGTGCTCGACAGCAACAATAAAACAGAAGTCCTGGGGATTTGCAACTCCGGTCGGAAGTGAAATAATCCCATCGGCCACCATGGTTCTTGCAGCGAAACCTGCAATCTTAATCAGATAAAATATAACAACATATATTCCAAAAGCCGCCAGCGGTGACCATTTAAAATATGAGTTTTTTCGTGCCGCAAGTACATTGTTGATTACATGAGGAGCTGCCGCAAGTCCCAGCGACAGAAGCAGGGCAAACGATATTGTATAGATGGGTGTCATGAATCCGTACGGCGCATACGGCGGATGAACCTGCGGGAAAAAAATATTTACCATATGGGGATCGATGGACTTGAGGGTTTCATTGATATGGGTCAGTCCGCCGGCTTTGTAAATAATGACCGGTGTGACAAACAATACACCGAGAATGAGTATAATACCCTGTATCAGCGTTGTCCAGCTTACCGCATACAGCCCTCCCAAAAAAACATAGAATGTAACGATCACCGCGCCGACAACCACGGCCCATGTATAGGAAATGCCGATGACTCTTTGGAGGGTTATTCCCACCGCCGTATATTGCCCCACGAGATAGATAAGCGAAACGGTAAAAACGGCAAAACCGCTGATACCCCGCACAAGCCGCGGACTTTCGTAGCGGTGGACGAGATAATCCTGGAGCGTGAGATATTTATTCCGCATAGAGATGCGGTGCAGTTTTGACCCGAATAAAAGAATGGTAAGAGCGCAGCTCAAGGGGACAAAAATCTGCTCCCAGAGTGTCGGCCAGCCGGCAATGTACCCGAGACCGGAAGATCCGAGAATACTCATTCCACTCATGCAGGAAGCAATGACAAGAATTGTAAAAATCCAGAATCCCAGGTCTCTCCCGGCAACTATATATCCCTCGAAATTTTTAATCTTCCGTGACGCTGCGATACCGATCCAGATAAGAAAAACAAAATAGGCCAGCGCCAGAATCCATGACATGACTGTTTGAATCCCCACCGAAATCCTCCTTTATCACTGTGATAATATCATTATAGTTTGTGTGTTCGGAAGAATGTGCGAATCAGGAGAAATGTTTTTTGTCCGGATCGTATTTAATTCCCCATACAATGAGACCTGCAATGATAACAGCCGGCACGGCGCAATAAATCAGCGCGGTCATAACGGGTAATCCGAATACTGTTTGTTCCATGATGTTTCTCCCGGAGAAACTTGAGCTGTTTGAGAAAAAGGGACGGCCAAGTTACTGACCGTCCCCACTTCCAGATAAAACCTCTGTCATATATACTCAGTCTGATTACTTGCCTGAAGTGTCTTTATGGCACATTACACAATTGGAAATATCGTCTATCCCTTTATCGGCATGGACTTTTTTCGTATCGCTTTCAACATGATGACATCCCCAGCATTGATAGGTAAAATCGAAATCGCTGAGGTTTTTATGGCAGAATGTACAGCGCGTGGTATGATTTTTATCGAGCGGCCACTTCTGATGGGAGTATTTTGCTGCCATCCAGGTCGACTTTACATGACATTCCTCGCAATTAATACTATAACTCTTATGAAATTCATGTTCAGGCATATCACGTTTATGACATACGTAACAGGTGACTCCCTCAGGTACGGCAGGATGTCCGGTTTTTTCAATTTTTTTCGCAGAAGACGTTCCGCCAGTTCCCGGTTTCAAACCACCCGCAGCACATCCCAGGGTAACAATGACAATAAAAATGATTACAACCATAATTGATCGCTTGATCATGAATATTCCTCCATCCGCTCCTTTATAGAATCAACGATATGCTTTATTTCCCTGAATATACATATGATTTATTTCATTGACAACGCTAAAAATGAATTATTACGTGAAAAATCGAATTAATACATCATGATATATTTTATCACACCACATCTCTCCTGAATCATTCAATCGACACAAGATACTCATAAAGCCTGTCTGCACTGGAGGAATTGATAAGCTTCTGGCGAGTGTCTTCATCGGATACCGCATGGGATATGGAGGAAAGACAGGCAATATGTCCCCGCACATCATCGGTTGGAGAAATAATGAGAATCACCAGCCTGACCGGCTGACCATCGACGGAGTTATATTCGATCCCGGACGGGAAAAGTATCGCGGCGCTGACCGCAGTTTTCAGACGGTCGTTGCGGCAGTGCGGGACTGCAATTCCCAGCCCGATTCCTGTCGAAAGTTTATTCTCGCGTTCCATTATTGCGGAAGTTATTTCTTCCGTGAATGAAATATTATATGTCGTACAGACCAGATCGATTATCATATAAAGGGCTGTTTCCTTGTCAGGAGAATCATTGCATATTGATACAGCCTCTTTTTTCATATTACATAACATGGCGTAACACCTCACTCCCTGAACACGAAACACGTCATATATGCTTCACCGGCAAAAACACTGCCATGCATACGGAATCAGGGATACCTGTGATATCATCCCTCTGTAACGAAAGCCTGCCCAAGGGGAATATCGTATATCTCCCCCATCTCCGATCCGGCAAAATCGATACCCCCTTCATCCAATGCTTCGATAAGGCTTTCAACCGTATCCGGTTTTGCCACACAGGTTATCAGAATCTTGCTGAACCGTCTGCCACCCATATTGGCAAATTCGGCAAACATGGGTATGGCCTGGGAAAGATTAGCGGATCCCGATACTCCATCGATCATGGTGATAGGGCCCCCGCTGATACTCGTCATTCCGAGGATGATATCCTCGAGAGAGGAGTCATCAAACAGAACGACTACCAAAAGATGCATCCCCGTTTTAATAATGTCGTTCACTCTCTAACCTCCCTAGCTTTTATTAGGGAAATTTTAGTCAAATAAGGGCCAATAAATTCTGTAAAAAGCGTGGTAATGAGTAAAACATTTATTGTTTTCTGTGCAAGCGTAATGCCGGTGTCGCCATATTTTCCCCTGCCGAATTCCTGCTGGACAACAAGCGCAAGAGCCACAGCCGCGCCGACCTGCGGCAGGAGGGTAAATCCTACCAATTTTTGTACCTGGGGAAGCGCCCTCCCCCAGACTGCCCCGGCAAAAGCCCCGGAAAACTTCCCGGCAGCCCTGCACACGAAGTATACGAGTGATAAAAACCAGATCGAAGGGAAGCTGAAAACATTGAGATGGGCACCGCCGATAATGAAAAACAGCGCATAGAATATGGGCATGAAGTTGGAAAAGCTCGCCCTGATCCTGTTTTTAAGAAAAGGGTATACATTCACGAGAACCGCGCCGCAGGCCATATTCGCGAGCAGTTCCGAAACATTAAACCTGGAAGCGATTCCGGCGACGAGAAGAATTACGGCGGTGAGGATGAATAAAAGGTTGTCCTGATCTTTTGTGATACTGATAATTTTTGAGGCCAGAAAACTGACGGCAATTCCGATAGTCAATGAAAAAACAATCTCAATAACCGGATTAACAAGCCCCACCATTACATCGATGCGCTCACCCGCCAAATTCCCTTTTGCAATTGCAAGGGCAAACGCAAATATGATGAAAGAAATCGCATCATCGAGTCCCACCACCGCAAGCACCGTGCTGGTGAGGGGCCCTTTGGCACGGTATTGCTGAATAACCGAAACTGTCGCCGCAGGTGCGGTGGCTGACGATACCGCTCCAAGAACGAATGAAAGCGAAGCATCTTTCCAGATGACATACGTAACAGCCGACACCACAACAAACGCTGCCAATGCCTCGCAAAATCCGATAAAAACTATACTCTTCCCCAGGCTTCTTAATCGTTTCCATTCAAGCTCGGCGCCGATTGAAAGAGAGATAATGGCAAGAGCAATTTCATTGATGACCTGAAAACTATCCAGAATCTTTTCCGAATAAAGCCACCGTCCGGTAAAATCACGTCCTCCGGGAATCCAGAAAAACAACGATCCACCAAGAATAACACCGCCGACAACATAACCGGAGACCGACGGTATTTTTAACCGGGTCGCACTCATCCTCATGAGATAGGCTATAAAAAAAGCCTCGGCGAGATACAGCAGCACATTCACATCAATGTCCCTTCAGCGCCATATGGATATCTTCAGGAGTTTCGGCTTTGAGCAGGCTTTCCCGAAGGGCGGAATTTTTCAGGAGCAGCGCGATTTTTGCAAGCACGCTCAGATACTCACGGTGCGTTCCAAGCGGCGATGCGATCATGATAATAATATGAACGAGCTGATCATCAAAAGCATCATAATCCACACCCTTCTTGCTGACACCTATGGCGATGGTCATCTCCGTGACACTCTCGAGCCGCACATGTGGTATTGCAATACCGAGACCTATACTCGTACTGAGGATTTTCTCACGGTCAAAAATTGCTTTCTTTACTTCAGCACCGTCTTTAACGCTGTCTGCTTTCGCGAGAAGATCGACAATCTCCAGAAGGGCAGAGTTCTTATCGGAAGCATCGATAATTTTGATACGATCCAGCGATATCATATCGAAAATTTTTCTCATGACATCCCCTTTCATTCATCAGAAAACAGTTATCGGTCAAAAACAAGTTTATCGGTTTCTGGTTTCCCGTTTCCGGTGTAAAAGAACAAAAATCCTGATTATTAGCCGCAGGATATCGTTTTAAACCATAGACAATAAACTCCTTAACTCTGCAAATGTCAATAATTCTCCCCTGCTCCAGCTGCGCGGCTACACAGCACGGCAAGTCGCCGTGTCCTTCTGCCAGGGAGGATACCCAAAGGGAATGGGGGCTTCTCCTCTCTTTTTTAAGAGAAAAGATTCAGGGGTGAGTTTATAATACTCTTCTTTTGTGAACTTTAATGATTGAAAACTGCCTTGAATGAATAAATTAAAAGGTTCATCATGAAATACAGCTAAAATGAAAAATCCCCGCCCTGCAGAACAGACAGCGGGGATTGTATATTCAGGTGTCAACTTAACCGGCTGAAATTGCCTCGACCGGACATTCGTCCACGCAGGCTCCGCAATCGATGCAGATATCGGGATCTATATGGTATTTATCTTCACCTTCAGAAATTGCTTCCGATGGACAAGCGCCAGCACAGGTGCCACAGGAAATGCATTCGTCAGAAATTACATGTGCCATGTTTTTCTCCTTACAAAATGAATCGGTTAAAATATACGTTTAATAGTTACTGGTTTTCTTTTACCGTTTGAAAAGGCATTGACCGGTATTTCCGGCTATAGAGCATTGTTTACATAAACCATAAACTATAAACCATGACTGTATGATACTAAATTTCGCCGTGAATTTACCATGTTCGGAACATAAACACAAGTAAAAAATTGGATTTTATTGAGAAAGCCCATGCTGGCCGGTATTTTTTTCGAGGTCCCTGCATTCTTCGATGATACGTTTGAAAATTCTCAATAAGGCATGATCCGAGAGCGGTCCCTTGTTTTTCTGGAAAACGTTGGTAAATACTTCCCGTTCCCGAACCGGGTTAAAAACCTTCATACCATTCATGGCTTTGATCTTGCCGATTTCCAAAGCGCATCGGGCTCGTTCGTTAAGAAGCTCGACCATACGGGTATCGATTTCGTCAATACGTTCGCGCCAACCGGCAATATCATCCATAACTGTTTTACTCCTTTCAATGGTGATAGGTGGATGATGCGAGCGTTCCCACATAAGCACCCACCTCTTTTTCAAATCCCGGTCTGGAACCCAGATCGCCAATCTTGCGTACGATCGAGCTTCCGACAATCACACCATCGGCGTACCGGGCGATTTCACGGACATGGTCAGGGGTAGAAATACCGAAACCGACCGCTACCGGGACTTTAGTTCTGGCCTTTATGGCGCCGACTTTATCGGGAATGCTCCTGGCAATCGACTCCCGTTCTCCGGTTACACCCATCTGTGACACATAATATACAAAACCGGTGGCGTTTTCTGCAATCATTTCCAGTCGTTCCTCAGGAGTAACCGGTGAAACGAGAAAAACAGTCGCAAGATGCTTCTCATCCATGAGATGCTTGTATTCACCCGCTTCTTCCGGGGGCAGATCGAGCACCAGCGCGCCGTCCAGACCGGAATCCGCCGCATCGTTCACAAACCGTTCGAGACCATATGCCAACAGGGAGTTGTAGTAGGTAAAAAATATAATCGGAATCTGCGATTCTTTCCGTAATTCACGGATCATTCCGAGAATCTGCCCGATGTTAACACCGGATTTCAGGGCGCGCATCGCCGCTTCCTGGTTGACCGGGCCATCGGCCACAGGATCGGAAAACGGAACGCCGAGCTCAATAATATCGACACCCTGCGTTTCAAATTCCCTTACAAGCCTCATCGTTGATTCGAGTGAAGGGTCACCGGCGGTAATATAGGCGATAAAAACCTTCCGCCCTTGCCCCAGAGCCTCTGAAAATCGTTTCTCCATTCTTCCCATATCGTTATTCCCCTAATTTTATGATTTCTATCGCGGTATTGACATCCTTGTCGCCTCGTCCGCTGAGATTGATAATCATGATCCGATCCTTGCCCATCTTCGGTGCGATTTTGACAGCATGGGCAACGGCATGAGCGCTTTCGAGCGCGGGGATTATTCCCTCTTTCTCCGAAAGAAGACGGAAAGCCGCCATGCATTCCTCATCGGTCGCATAGGTATACTCGGCACGGCCTTTTTTCATGAGCATGACATGCTCAGGACCGACCGAGGGGTAATCGAGACCCGCTGAAACCGAGTGCGTAGGGCTGATCTGGCCGTGTTCATCCTGGAGAACGTACGTATAAACGCCATGCAGAACTCCCGGTCTGCCCGTAAGGAACCGCGCGGCATGCTCCCCGTAACCGCTGCCCTTGCCGCCCGCCTCGACTCCGATCATGCGGACCGACTCATCCCCGAGAAACTCATGGAAAAGCCCTATGGCGTTCGACCCCCCGCCCACACAGGCAACGAGCACATCGGGAAGCCGTCCTTCCTTTTCCAGAATCTGTTCGCGCGCCTCACGGCCGATAACGCTCTGAAAATCACGCACAAGAAGCGGAAACGGATGCGGCCCGAGCACGGTTCCGAAAATATAATAGGTGTCGCTGCAGGTCAGCGCCCAGTTTCTCATCGCCTCGTTGATGGCATCCTTGAGCGTCTGAGAGCCGGTTTTCACTTCGGTGACTGTCGAGCCGAGAAGTCTCATACGGAAAACATTGAGCGACTGCCGCCGCATGTCTTCGGATCCCATGAAAATTTCACATTTGAAACCGAAGAGCGCCGCAATTGTGGCCACCGCAACGCCGTGCTGTCCGGCGCCCGTTTCGGCTATCACCCTCGTCCTGCCCATCCGCCGCGCCAGGAGCGCCTGACCGACAGCATTGTTGATCTTGTGTGCGCCGGTATGGGTCAAATCCTCGCGTTTCAGATATATCCTGGCTCCGCCGAGATGTTCGGTGAGATTTCCCGCATAGGTAAGAGGCGTGGGACGACCGACATAATCGCGGAGAAGATCATGAAATTCCTGCTGAAACGACCAGTCGTTCCTGACCTCGTCATAGACACGCTCCATTTCCAGCAGGACCGGCATGAGCGTTTCTGGAACATATCTCCCGCCGTAAGCATCGAAATATCCTCTTTTATCGGGATATGTATCTCCTTTTTTCACCTCGTCAACTCCCTTGTTATCGCGTTAAAAAGTGCTTTCATTTTCTCCGGGTCTTTTTTACCGGGCCGTTGTTCAATTCCGCTCGAAATATCAACTCCCCATGGATTCACCACTTTCAGCGCATTACCGATATTGTCCGCGTTCAGTCCGCCCGCAAGAATGATTTTTCCATAGTGTCTGCATGCGGCAGCCTTATCCCAGTCAAAAGTTTTTCCCGTACCGCCGTATGCATCTTCATGGAAAGCGTCGAGAAGATATGCCGATACGGTGTAGCGGCCAAGTATCCCGTGATCGAAATCCGGACCCACCCGAAAGGCTTTTATGACCGGTATTCCCTGCAGCTGCCCGATATATCCGGGGCTTTCCGAGCCATGAAGCTGTACCGCACTCAGATGCGCCGTCCGGACAGTCTCCAGAACCACATCCGGGTCCTCATCGACAAAAACCCCCACACGGGTAATAAACGGCCCGAGCGAGCGAGAAATTTCAGCGGCCTTTTCCGGCGCGACCGCCCGGGGACTCGGTGGATAAAAGATGAATCCCACAGCGGATGCACCCGATTGTTCGGCAAGGACAGCATCACCGGCAGTGGTGATTCCACAGATTTTAATGTACAGTTTCATGTTCTTGTGGGATGACAGAAAAAAACCGTTGGCTCAATTTCAATGGACGATATATTCATAAATGTAATTATCATCGGGAATGGAACGCGGATATTCGCGGATTACAAGGTTTTTCATCCGTGACCTCCGTGTTCCGTAGTGATATTCTTTAATTAGTGCTCCCCTTAAAAAAAAGTGTTCCCTGTCATTCATGCTGCTATGATTAATTTTGATAAAAGTCATATTTTAGAAAAAATTCAAATCCATGTATATGTGTAATCTACTGAATTATGTGAATTTCCCGGATTACATGATAAATCATCGGGGGAGCAGGATATCGAACCCCGCTCCCTCGCAGAACCTGTTACATCCCCGGAGGAGTCACTTTGGGGAGTTTGGCAATGGATTTCTTGATCTCTTCCTCAGGGTAAGCATAATCGACAAGCTTCCCCGCAAGGTATGCATCGTAACCGCCGAGGTCGAAATGTCCATGACCGCTGTAGTTGAACGCGATGGTTTTCTTCTCGCCGGTTTTTTTGCATGCAAGCGCTTCGTTAATCGCCGCCCTGATGGCATGCGAAGTTTCCGGAGCGGGAAGCAGTCCTTCGGTACGGGCAAAGGTAACTGCTGCCTCATAGCATTCGTTCTGGTGGAACGCCACCGTCTCGATCTCTTTTTCATGCACGAGCTTGGATAAAAGCGGAGAATCACCATGATACCGTAAACCGCCAGCATGGATTCCCGCGGGGATAAAGTCATGTCCGAGCGTATACATGAGCATTGCAGGAGTCATCTGCGCCTGGTCGCCGAAATCGTAAGCGTAAACACCCTTGGTCAGTGTCGGGCATGCTGTCGGTTCGACGGCTACAACACGGATTCCGGGTTTTTTCGCCTCGCCGCGCATACGCTGACCGAGGAACGGAAAGGTGAATCCCGCCATGTTCGACCCGCCGCCGACACAGCCGATAACCACATCGGGATAATCATCGATCATCTTGAACTGTCTGATCGACTCAAGCCCGATGATGCTCTGGTGGAGAAGGACGTGATTGAGCACACTCCCGAGGGAGTACTTGGTCTTTTCATCCGCAACCGCCTCCTGAACCGCTTCGCTGATCGCGATTCCAAGACTTCCCGGACAGTCGGGATCAATCGCGAGCATTTTACGGCCCGCATCGGTCCTGTTGGACGGGCTCGGAATGACCTCGGCGCCCCATACATGCATGAGGGATTTGCGGTACGGTTTTTGTTCGTAACTGACCTTCACCATGAACACCGTGCATTTTATTCCGAACATGTTGCAGGCAAACGAAAGGGCACTTCCCCACTGACCTGCTCCCGTCTCAGTCGTGATGTTCTTAATACCCTCACGTTTGTTGTAATAAGCCTGCGCCACTGCTGTATTCGGCTTATGCGATCCCGGAGGAGAGACACTCTCGTTCTTATAAAAGATTTTCGCCGGGGTTCCGAGATATTCCTCGAGGCGACGGGCGCGAACGAGGGGAGTCGGCCGCCAGATGGAGAGAATTTCCATAACCTCTTCGGGGATATCTATCCAGCGTTCGGGCGACATTTCCTGCTCGAGCACACCCATGGGGAATACCGGCAGGAGGTCCGCCGGGCCGGCCGGTTTGTTCGTAACGGCATTCATCGGCGGTGCCGGAGGATTGTCCGGAAGCATTTCCGCAACAATGTTGTACCATTGCTTCGGCATCTCGGTCGAAGGCAGGTTGATCTGGTTACTCATGTAGCTCCCTCCTTGTGATGGTTTGATGTGAAGTGTTGCTTCTTGTGTTGTATTACAGTGCACCATTTATTTTCGCGGCACTGCTTCCGAAAGCTCCCTGACTTTCAGGGACATGTTTCGTTCACGCATAATCGCTTCTCCGACCAGCACTGCATCCGCACCCATATTGTGTACGGTTCGCACATCATCGGCGGTATTAATTCCGCTTTCGCTCACGAGGAGTGCATTCCCCGGCGCCTGTGATGCAAGTTGCTCGGTCGCCGAGAGGTCGGTAACAAATGTACTGAGGTTACGGTTATTGATGCCGATCAGGCTGACACCGAGATCGCGCACCCTCGCCATCTCTTCATTATCATGCACTTCAACAAGACTGTCAAGGGACAATCCCGCGGAAAGTTCGATAAAATCTTTCATCCGCTCGTCGTCGAGTACTGCGGCTATCAGGAGCACCGCATCGGCGCCGAAAACCCGGGCCTCGTAAATCTGGTATGGATCGATGATAAAATCTTTCCTCAGAATCGGCAGCGAGCATACCTTCCGCACCCTGTCGAGCCGTTCAAGGCTGCCCTTGAAAAATCGCTCATCGGTGAGGACAGATATGCACGAAGCGCCGTTTTCCTCATATATCCGGGCGACATCCTCGACCGTTACATCATCGCGGATAATCCCTTTCGAGGGCGAAGCGGTTTTTATCTCCGCTATAAGCGCGCACCCTTTCCTCCCGATCGCCTCGGCGAAACCCCGTACAGATCCGGAAACCGTGACCATCTCTTCGAGCTCGCGCATCGAAAGGCGTTTCTTCGATTCCGCAACAAACGTCCGCTTATATGAAACGATCTCCTCAAGGATACCGGTCATGAAACGGTGAACTCCTTCAATGCATCTAATTTTTTCATCGCCGCACCCGAATCGATCGATTGCTTAGCAAGCTCGAACCCTTCCGCCGGTGAATCGGCTTTGCCCCCGGCGCAAATGGCAAAAGCAGAATTCATGAGGACAACATCACGCTGCGGCCCCTTTTCCCCGTTCAATACCGATAAGAACAGCTTAGCGTTTTCCGCCGCATCGCCTCCGGTCAGACTTTCCGGCGCAGCCCGTCCGATTCCGAAATCTTCCGGATTACATTCGAATACTGCTACGGCGCCATTTCTGACCTCCGCGATTGTGGTAGTCCCGGTCGATGTGATCTCATCGAGACCGTCGCTGCCGTGAACCACAAATGCCCTCACGCTTCCGAGCTTGGCCAGCACTCCGGCGACTTTTTCTACGAGGTCCTGGCTGTATACCCCGATGAGCTGACGGTTTGCACGGGCGGGATTGGTCATGGGCCCGAGAATGTTGAAAAACGTACGGATTCCGAGCTCGCGGCGCGGCCCGATGGCATACTTCATGGACATGTGAAGTTTCGGCGCAAAAAGAAACGCGATCCCG
>JAJFUH010000172.1 GCA_021372535.1 bacterium | reverse complement strand
TCGACCACCTGTTCCCTGGGTTTCAGATCCCGTGTATCTCCCGCGTTGATTCTCCGCGCGAACGGCGGTGCGTTTTCACGGATTCCGCAATTCAGCGAGCTGTTCGGCGATACGGGCGATGTTGTGGGGAACACAAAGCTCTCCGACGAGAAAGGTGTAAACATCGACGCCGGATTCCATTACTCCCGGGACGCCGGAACCGTCGAGATGGATACGAGCGTGTTTTATCGTACCGCAAAAGACCTTATTCAGCGGCGAACATATGGGGATTATCTCATTTCCGAAAACATCGGGAAAGCAGAGATCGCGGGCATCGAGTCATGGGTTGGCGGGTCCTTCTCCGGATGGCCTGCCACATACCGTCTGTCCGTCACCTGCCAGGATGCAAAAAACCGCTCGGATGAAACGGTCATCCAGAAACAGCGGTACTACGGGAAATTCCTTCCGTATCATCCGGTGTGGAAAGGGAATACGAGGGTGAGTGTCCGGACATTCAAACGCATTTTGATGACGTGGAAAATGGACTGGGAAGGGGAAAGCTATAAAGGGCCGTCGAACCTTTCCGGGGAAAAACTCCCGTCACGGGTTCTTCAATCCATCATACTGCGAAGCCGCATCAGCGACAGTCTCGATGTGGTATTCGAGGCTGCCAATATAACCGATAATCATACGCCCGACCGCTGGGGATATCCCAAACCGGGCCGCGGATTTTACATCACCCTTGCATGGAACCGTGAATTTGACGGGAACGATAAATCCGAAAAGGAATGATCGTTTCAAATACGCGGTTTTACTGCCAAACTTGACAAGGATCGTCATTCTTTTACCCGGACATGCTCGACAGTCCATGTTTCGAGAATCTCCGGCCGTATTTCCCAGCCGATACCCGGCGCATCACTGAGAGCCAGATACCCGTTGTCGCCCCTGAACGGCTCCGTGAAAAACGACGTCCTCATGGGATTGGGATTGATGTCCCATTCGAGGTGCGGATACTTCGTCAGAGAGGCAAGCTGAGCGGATGCCGCCATCCCGGGCGCCGAGCCGAGAAAATGGGGATACAGTTTCGCGCCACGCTCCTCGATTAACTGCATGAAGCGAACCGCATCAGAGAAGCAGCAGTTCTTGACCACCGATGGCTGGATTATATTGAGCGCCAGGCCTGTCTCGTTGAGCGAGAGCCCCCACTCGTTCTCCTTTCGGAAATCCGTGCCGGGCGGAATGAGGAAGTTTTCGCCCGCCGCCACGGGAACGGAGCTCCGCTCGAACAGTTCGGGATAGCGGTGCTGATCGACCATGTCGAGCGGCTCCTCGAGCCAGGCGATATCGTTGTCCCGAAAGTAATCCATCCATTCCATGGTCGTGTCGAAGCTCCAGCTCCGGTTTACATCCACCGAAATCCGGATACCGGGGCCGAGCAGTTTCTTCAGCTCCGCAATGTTTGCTTTGTCGGCGTCGTCACCGTATCCGAGCTTGAGTTTGAACACATCCATGCCCATGTCGAGTCCTTCCCTGAGCTCATCGGCCGGAAACGGGGGATTTATCCCGCTGCCGTAAATTTTCACCGCGCGGGACGGGCTGTCGGAAAAAAGGCTCCTGAGGGGAACACCCTTCTTTCGCGCGCGGATGTCCCACAGGGCTGTCGATATCGCGGCAAGCGCCTGAATGGTCGCCCCGAGCGAGTGGCCCTGCATTGCGGCACGGTAATTTTTTTTCCAGAGGCCCTGGACGAACCGGGGAATGTCGTCGATTTCCCTTCCGGCAATGTCGGGGAAAAACGCCTCGCGGTACGAGGCCATTCTGCCGAAGGGAGCCCACACGGGGAAATTGATGTAGGTTTCGCCCGTGCCCGTCGTGCCGTCCTCGTCTGTCAAAAGAACGATGACTGCCTGACGGTGGGTCATGGCGCCGAAGGTGGTCTTGTACGGCGTAACAAGCGGGGCTTTGAGATGAAATGCCTGAGCGTCGGTTATATGCAAGGTTGAAGAGTAATCCTTAATATAAAAAGTTCAGTAAGTTACAAACAGTCAGGGAACATAAACAGTGACTGTGAATAAAATCAGCCCTGCCGGATTTGACGATAAATGCACATACCATGAAACCGGGATGGATGAAAAGGCGGGTAATAAAACGGGAAATCAGATGATTTCCTGCGAATAATATTTTTTTCGAATTGCCCGCTGCAGTTTAAAACTTTTAATTCTTATGCGGTAACAAATAAGAATCTGGATAATAAGGAAAAACAACAGGATCGAATCGATGACACTATCATACTTCGTCGATATGAACATTCTTACGACCGTTGATAATAAAACTACGGAACTGAAAATGTAATCGAATATTGAAAATTTTGTGATAAACTCTTTTATTACAATGATATTTGATATTTTTCTTTCGGAAATAACCTTGTGAAAATCGCTGAAAACGGCAAATGTTAAAGCCAGAACCGCTATTTCATATCCGAAAAAGATAAGTATTTGCGAATTGTCTTCAAACCGGAAAAAATGCATCATATAAGACCCGATTTATTAAGCAGTTATAAAGAACTTATATTTATCCGGTACGTTTGAATTTTCAATTTTTCTTATAACGTTTTTTCTCATACTGCTGAATAATAGTGAATTGAATTCGGCAATCATGTCGTTTTTTATACTGCTGTCGTTCTTTATCGTCTGGCCGAATTTTGCCGGAGGAGTTGCATCGTTCTGATGAGGCAGTTCAAGGAAGACACTATTATCCGAAATCGCAAAATGATTATCTGAGAGAAATTTTTCTTTATATATCAGATAAATAAATAATTTATAATCTTTATTATCTAAAAGTCGTACTATCGGATTAGGTTCTTCCGGATTATGTTCATTATAGGCGATTCTCGGTCCGGTAACCATGGAAATGGTAACTCCTCTCTGCAGAGCACGCTCAAAAGACATCACCACATCAGGATAATGCCATGCAAATGCCAGTTCACCGCAAACGACATATAATTTTTTCGTTGTTTCCAGAATTTCCTTATACCAGTGGTATAACTTGTTCTCGATTTCAGATATTTCCTCATGAGTCTTGCCGAATGTGACAAAGAAGTCTGAAAAATGGTTTTTAATATTGTACTTCGGGAAAACAAAACTGCGTTTCTGTAAAAAATGCTGTTTCAAAACCATTGAAAGTAACATAAATTCTCCCCCTGCAGATGCATGTCCATTATGCTAAAGCATGCGTCAGAGAGTTTAATAGTTAATAATACCGTAGATCAATAGTGTCCGGTTAAAATTGTTATAAAAGTTCGAAATATCCTGTAAACAGGGCATTTACCGGCATATGGATTGTTTTTAGATTTGATTGTTACCCCTTTTCTCCACCCTAACTCACCCCCTGCCCCCTCTCTTGCCACAAGAGAGGGGAAGCGCCCGCTAACATCTATTTTATCAAGGTGTTATGCGCGGGGTGAGTTTCCATGGTTAAGAGTGG
>JAJFUH010000171.1 GCA_021372535.1 bacterium | reverse complement strand
TTCAATTCGGGGCTTGGTGTGAATGCGTTCGGCCACTGTCACCCCGTCATCGGCGATCTTATCAGGAAGCAGGCGGAAAATATCATCCATACGTCCAATCTCTACCACATACCTTCTCAGGCTGTGCTTGCCGAAAAAATTTGCAAAACCTGTTTCGGCGAACGGGTGTTTTTCTGCAACAGCGGCACCGAGGCGGTGGAGGGAGCATTGAAATTCGCGCGGAAATGGGGAAAAAAGTTTCCGAAGCCGAAAACGGGATTCATCGCGTTCAAAAACTCTTTCCACGGACGGACGCTCGGAGCGCTCTCGGCAACCATGCAGGAAAAGTACCAGAAAAACTTCGAACCGCTCGTTCCGGGATTCCATGAAGCGATTTTCAACGACCTCACATCGGTGGAGAAAGTGTTTACCGATGAGATTGCCGCTGTTATCGTCGAACCCCTCCAGGGTGAAGGGGGGGTGAACATGGGTGAAAGTGATTTTATGAAAAACGTGGAGAAGCTCTGCAGGGAACACGAGGCGCTTCTGATTGTCGACGAGGTTCAGTGCGGTATGGGAAGAACCGGAAAGCTCTATGCCCACGAGCATTCCGGAGTCACACCGGACATCATGACCCTTGCGAAGCCTCTTGCCGGCGGGCTTCCCATCGGAGCGGTGGTTACCGGGCCGCGTGTCTGGCCGGAGATCAAGCCGGGCGAACATGCTTCGACATTCGGCGGCAATCACTTTGTGACCGGTGTCGCATGTGGTGTATTCGACATGATATCCGATCCCGGTTTCCTCGGGGATGTCGCCGGAAAGGGCGAGTACCTTGCGCAGCGGCTCGGGGAGCTTTCCGGTCGGCACTCATCGATCAGGGAAATACGGGGCAAGGGACTTCTCATGGGAATTCTCGTCGATTTTCCCGCTTCGGAAGCTGTGGAATATTTCGAGAAAAATCATATCCTCATGTGTGCGGCCGGTCCCGATGTCATACGGTTCATACCGCCGCTCGTTGTGAGCAGAAAAGATATCGACCGGGTTCTCGATATGCTTGATACCTATCTTGCCGGGAGGTAAGAATATATGCCTTTGAAAGATTCGAAAAAAATTAATGTGTACGGAGCGGCGCTTATGGTTATCCTCGTTATAAACGCGCTCCTGAAATGGCGTTTTTTCGCCGGACTCACGCAGGCGGATGATTTTTCCTATGGAGTCTATGCATACACGATGTTCCGTGATATATGGCCGTGGAACACTGATATGGATTTCAGGATGCTCCGTCTCGGGCTCATGTTTCCGGTGAGCATCGTTTTCAGGATTCTGCCTCCGGGTGAGTTTGCCGCGGTGTTGTTTCCCATGATGGCGTCATTAGGAACTGTCGTCCTCGCGTACCTCATAGGGAAGAGACTTTACGGGCCGAATGCGGGAATTATCGGGGCGTTTGTTCTTGCAACGTTTCCCGGAGATGTGCTCTATGGGACGATGCTGCTGCCCGACATCGTTGTGCCGTTTTATCTTGGTGCGGCGGTGCTCGCGTTTCTGTACACCGACACGGTGAAAGGGTATAAAAGTTACCTGCTTTATGCTCTCACGGGTTTTTTTATTTTTCTGGCGTTTATTACCCGTGAGAATTCGTACTATTTTCTCCTGTTTTTCCTGCCCTTTGCATTCAGCGCCGGACGGTGGAAACGGGGATTGTATCTTGTCGGCGCAGGGTTCGTTCTCCCCGTTCTCGCGTTGTACGGGATTTATTACCTGAAAACGGGGGATTTTCTGTTCAACGTGCATCTTGCGACAACAGCCCGTGATTCCCAGATCGCTTCGGGGTACATTCCGAAGAATTCCGACAATATGCTTACCCAGTTCTATTATATGTTCCCGGCGGCGATGGGGAAAGTACTCGAGGGCGGCCGAAGAATGTACTCCAGTTCCACCTTCGGCCTGACATTTTATTTCGGTCTTCCCTGTGTCCTGTATACGCTTGTGAAAGCGATCATTAAGCGCGACCGTAAAGGGCTTCTGATACCGTGGTGGTTCTTGCTCGTGTACCTCTTTCTCGAATTCGGGACGCTCTCGTTTTCGCACTATCAGGTCATGAAAAAGCTGCCGCGCTTCCTGCTCACGCTCACACCAGCAATGGCGCTCTGTTATGGCGTTGTCATCAGTGATGCGGCAGGGCTTGGTTACGCGCAGATTAAACGTCTGAAAGACCTCAGAATACGGTGGATTACAGGAATCGCTGCTGTCGCGCTCATGGCGGTGGTTCTTGCAACCTCCATGAAGGTCGCCGGGCGCTATAAAACCGGTCTTGATTCGAACATGGAGGAGTATCGATGGGGATACAGCGTTTTCAAACCGCTCCCGCGCAAACCGATTTACGGAACCGGCGGATGGTGGAACAACAAGCTGTCATTCTATTTTATGCCCGATATACGGTATGCCGATGTAAACGGTCACCGCTCGGATATGCTCCGCGATATCAAGACAGTCGACCGAGCGACGGAGATCAGTGGTTCGTATGTACTTATCGACCGTAAGAATTTTTCCGGACAGAACGACCTGGGATTGAAATACTTATATGACGATTATCCCCCGTATGTCGTCCTTATACCCAAGGACTGGAAGCTCCTTGGAGCGGAATATGGTGTCGAGATTTACGAGGTTCCCGAAAACTGGGATTACGATAAACCTTTCGGAAAATATTTCGCCCTGTGGACTATCAACCAGGCAGTCACCATGAATGATCCGGTGCGTGTTCTGTACTGTATGCATCCGGCGTTCATTCAGAGACTCGACAGGGAAACATTTTTCAATTTCTTTAACGAGCTCAAACGGTTGAACGAAAAGGATCGTGAAGTATATCTGATTAATAATGTGCAGTTTGCCACTGATAATGGTAAATGGAAAATCTATTTCGATACCAAGTGAAAGGTCAGCCATGAAAAAGAATGTGAAAAAGGTCGTACTCGCTTATTCAGGAGGTCTCGATACATCGATAATAATCCCGTGGCTCAAGGAGAATTACGGATGTGAAATCATAGCGATGGCGGCCGATGTGGGGCAGGAAGAAGAGCTTGACGGCCTCGAGGAAAAAGCGCTCAAATCCGGCGCATCGAAGCTCTATATCGAAGACCTCCGCGAGGAATTCGTGTCCGGATTTGTATTCCCGACCCTCATGGCCGGCGCCGTCTACGAGGGGAAGTATCTCCTCGGGACTTCGTTTGCACGGCCCCTCATCGCCCGCCGTCAGGTAGAGATAGCGCGGAAGGAGAATGCGGATGCCGTCTCGCACGGCGCCACGGGGAAAGGGAATGACCAGGTCCGGTTCGAGCTGACATACAAGGCATTCGCTCCGGATTTGACAATTATTGCACCCTGGCGTGAGTGGAACATCAGGAGCCGCGAGGATGCGATCGAATATGCGGAATCGCATAATATTCCTATCGCCCAGTCCAGGGAGAAAATTTATTCCCGCGACCGCAACCTCTGGCACATAAGCCATGAGGGGGGGCATCTCGAAGACCCCTGGAACGAGCCGAAAGAGGATGTCTATGTTCTGACTGCCTCTCCTGAAGACGCTCCTGACAAGGCAGAATATGTCGTTATCGGTTTCGAGCAGGGGAGGCCTGTTTCGCTGGACGGCACCCCGTATGGCCCGGTCGAACTTGTCGAACGGCTTAACGCGATAGCCGCGCGGAACGGTGTCGGTCGTGTCACGATCGTTGAAAACCGCCTTGTGGGCATGAAGTCGCGGGGCGTGTATGAAACCCCCGGCGGCACGATACTCTACGAGGCTCACCGCGCGCTCGAAGAACTCACTCTCGACCGCGACACGCTCCATTACAAGCAGCAGGTCGCTCTGCGGTATGCCGAGCTGGTCTATTTCGGAAAGTGGTATACGAGGCTCAGAGAGGCGTTCGATGCGTTTGTCGCGGTCACCGAACGGCATGTTACCGGTGCGGTTCGGGTGAAACTCTATAAGGGGAATTGTACCGCCGTCGGGGCGAAGAGTCCTGATTCGCTCTACCGCGAAGATATTGCGACATTTTCCCGAGATGAGGTTTACAATCAGGCTGATGCCGAGGGATTCATCAATCTCTTCGGACTGCCCGAAACGGTAAACTCCCGTTTCAGAAAACTCGGAGATTCATAATGGGGAGTAACAAGAAAAAAACCATGTGGGGCGGACGGTTCAGTGATGAACCCGATGACCTGATGGTAGCGTTCGGCGCTTCCATCGATGTGGACATCGAGCTCCTTGAGGTTGATATACAGGGCAGTATCGCCTGGGTTGAAGCGCTCGGAAAGGCCGGAATACTCGAAGCCGCAGAGGTTTCAAAGATAACCGGAGGCCTCGAAACGGTCGGAAGCGCTTTAAAGGCCGAGCGCGCGAAAGGTGCGTTTGTGTTCGACCACACGCTCGAGGATGTCCATATGACCGTCGAATCACGGCTCATCGGGCTTATTGGTGAGGTCGGCGCAAAACTCCATACGGGGAGGTCGCGGAACGACCAGGTTGCTCTCGACGAACGGCTCTATCTTTTGGGGGCGCTCGATACCGTAAACGGATCCATCCGGGCGCTCCAGGAAGCCATTATCGAACAGGCCGGGCGCTGTTTGGATGCCATCGTACCCGCGTATACTCATCTGCAGCAGGCACAGCCGGTGCGGCTCGGGCATTACCTCATGGCATGGTTCTGGATGTTCGAACGGGACCATGAGCGTATGGCCGACGCCCGTAAACGCACAGACAGAATGCCGCTTGGATCCGGAGCTGTCGCGGGAAGCGGGTTCGCGGTCGACAGGGATTATATCGCCCGGAAGCTCGGTTTTTCCGCTGTTACGGAGAACAGCATTGATGCGGTTTCCGACCGGGATTATATCATCGAGACCGTCTCCGCGGCTTCGATGCTCATGATGCACCTGTCGCGCATGTGCGAGGACCTCATCATATGGTCGTCCGCGGAATTCGGGTTTGCGGAGCTTTCGGAGCGGTTTTCGACCGGCTCGTCAATGATGCCGCAGAAGAAGAATCCCGATTCGCTCGAGCTCATTCGCGGTAAGACCGGGCGGGTTTACGGCAATCTCATGACCCTGCTTACCATCATGAAAGGTCTGCCCTTCAGCTACTGCAGGGATATGCAGGAGGATAAGGAACCCCTGTTTGATACCCTGAAAACAGTCGGGGAGTGTCTCGGAATCATACGCGGGATTATCGGAGAGATAACGTTTCATACCGACAGAATGGAGTCGGCGTTCGACAGCAGCGTGTTCGCAACCGATGTGGCCGATTATCTCACTCTCCGAGGGATGCCGTTCAGAGAAGCTCATACCGTTGCGGGAAGACTCGTAAAGTGGGCTCAGAATAATGGTACGGCCATGAAGGATATCCCGCTCGATGTCTATATAAAACACTCCGGCCTCTTCGGGAATGATATATACGGTATTTTCGATCTCTCCGTATCCGCCGACCGTCGCTCCCTTGAGGGCGGGACAGGCAGGAAAGCGCTGATCGCTCAAATCTCCCGCGCGAAAACGCTGCTCGGAGAAAGGGTGAAATCATGACTCTTTACCGTAATGCCCTTTTAAGGAAAGCCCGTGTCAGCGATGTGCCGTTTATCGCCGAGATTGTCAACACACATGCTCAGACCGGTGTTATGCTTCAACGTCCCCTGTCGCGGATATATGACAATGTCCGTGATTACATGGTGATCGAGGTTGACGGACAGGTTGTGGGATGCGGGTCACTTCATGTGATGTGGTCGGACCTCGCCGAGATACGGTCGGTTGCGCTCAAGGATGAGTTCAAGGACAAGGGACTGGGCCGCGCTATAGTCGAGTCGTTGATCGAGGAAACGAAAATCCTCGGTATAGAGAGGGTCTTTGTTCTGACGTATAAGGTGGATTTTTTTGCCCATCTCGGATTTACGTTTATCGAAAAATCGGAAATGCCCCATAAGATATGGAACGATTGTGTTAATTGTGTGCATTTTCCGAACTGCGACGAAGTTGCAATGATCCTTGTACTGAAAAAAGAAAATGCCGTGGAGGAATGAGTTTTGATCAAGGCTGTCGTATTTGATCTGGATAATACCCTTATGGATTTTATGGCCATGAAGGAAAACGCCATCAAGGCCGCTGCCAATGCCAGGATCGATGCCGGTCTCATCATGGATGCGGCAGAGATAAAACGTGAGCTGTATGCGATTTATGACCTCAAAGGCATCGAATATCAGACGGTGTTTGACAGTTTTCTTGAAAAACACCTCGGATATATCGACTGGAAGATTCTGTCGAGCGGAGTCGTTGCATACCGGAAAGCGCGGGAAGCGTCTCTTGTCACGTATCCCCATGTCACCCTGACGCTGACCGAGCTGCTCAGGCGGGGGCTCAAACTTGCAGTCCTGTCGGATGCGCCCCGGCTGGAGGCGTGGCTCAGGCTCTGCTATCTCCAGTTGCAGCATACATTCGACTCGGTTATCACATTCGACGATACGGGTTTCAGAAAACCGCATGCAACGCCGTATCAAAAAGTCCTTTCGCTTATAAAAACCGCACCCGATGAAACACTCATGGTGGGGGACTGGCCGGAACGTGATCTCGTCGGAGCGCGCAAGGTGGGCATGTATACCGTTTTTGCCCGGTATGGTTTTGTGTTCGACCGTAAACCGGTCGGTTCGGAAGGAGCCGATTATGCCATCGACGACATACGGGAAATTCTGAATATTGTCGATACGCTCAACAAGAACGGTGGGTTGTAAAGGGTACGTTTTTCCTGGGACCCCCCCATTTTTTTAAAGAACACTTTTTATATGTTACTTCCTTTGCGTGCCCAAAGGAAGTAACCAAGGAAAAGGCACCCCGTGAAAAGCCTTTTTCCCCGTTCACTGCCCGTTTTTCGGGAATGTGTGAACTCACGAGCCTTCGGCTCGCTCGGACAGCACCCATTCTTCTTCCGAAAACCGGTTGTGACCGCGGGGCTTTTCAACGGGTTTATAAATTCACAGGCTTTAATGGTCTATATTCTATTTATAATCAATGTATTACAATACAATTCATCATGGATTTTTGGGGGTCTTAAGCATGTTTTTCCCGTTTCTATGAGGCTGCCCGGTTTTGTCCATGCAAGCGGTTTTTAAACGGAACATTCATGTTTTACTCACACGGGTGTTGTATTTTAAATGAAGGTCCGGAACGGATTCCGTCATGAAACTCCTCAACGCTGACCAGATGTCGTATGTTGACCGCGTCACCATCGAGCGGGGAACTCCCGGCGTCGAGCTTATGCGCAATGCCGGTACGGCTGTATTCAGAACCGTTTCCGGTAAAGCGGTCGGGAAGCCCGGAGACCGGATTGTCGTCCTTGCGGGAAAGGGAAACAACGGCGGTGATGGATTTCGCGTTGCCGAGCTGCTTGTCCGCGGCGGTTACCGTACGGAATTATATCTTATCGGACGCAAAGATGCTGTCTCCGGCGATGCTCTGACCTGCATGCACGATGCGGAGGCTTCGGGCATTACCGTCAACGAGATACTCGATGAAAAGGGTCTCGAAAAAGCCGCTGACCGTATCGGCTCGGCTGAAGTCATCGTTGACGCCCTGTTCGGAACCGGTCTCAGGGGCGATATAACCGGTCTGCCTGCATCCGTTATCCGGCTTGTCAACGATTCGGATTCGACAGTCGTTGCTGTGGATGTGCCGTCTGGAGTCAATGCTTCCACCGGTGAAGTATCGTGTGATACTGTCAGGGCGGATTACACCGTTACCTTCGGGTGCCTCAAGGTCGGTCATGTATTCGGACCGGGAAAACGGAAGTGTGGGCGCATCACCGTGGAAGAGATCGGTTTTGATCCGGATGTTCTTGATTCGGTCGAAGCAATCGGATTTTCGCTGACACCGTCCGAGGCGGCGCAGCGTATACCGGAGCGGGCATACAACGCTCACAAAGGTGATGCGGGACGGGTTTTCATCCTTGCCGGTTCGGTCGGTCTGACCGGCGCGGCGACAATGTCTGCCCGTGCCGTGATGCGTGTAGGGGCAGGGCTTGTCACCGTGGGATGTCCGGCGAGCCTCAACGACATTCTCGAGGTAAAGCTGACCGAGGTCATGACCCTGCCGCTTCCCGAAGTCCGCAGAAAACGCTGCCTGTCGCTCCGTGCTCTCGGCATGGTGCGTACTGCGGTTGAAAGAGCCGATGTTGTGGCGGTCGGGCCCGGACTGGGAACATACCATGAGACAGCGGAACTGGTACGGCGATTTACCGGGAATTATTCCGGCAGGATTGTGCTCGATGCGGACGGGATCAACGCATTCAGCGGAAAGGCGGCTGTGCTTGCGGATGCACCCTGTGAAATGGTCATTACCCCACATATCGGAGAGCTTTCACGCCTGACGGAACAATCCGTGAACGATATTACCGGTGATCCGGTTCGTGCAGCGCAGGAGGCTGCCGGTACGACGGGGAAAATCGTGCTCCTCAAGGGTGCTCCGACTGTTATTGCCGATCAGAATGGGACGGTCTGGATAAATCCTACGGGGAATGAATCGATGGCGACCGGCGGCATGGGAGATGTGCTGACCGGAACGATAGCAGGGCTTGCCGCACAGGGGATGAATCTGTTCGATGCCGCCGTACTCGGAGCGTATGTTCATGGCAGTGCGGGTGAACGGGTATCGGAATTGAGAGGAATGAGGGGAGTCATTGCATGCGATGCCCTGGAACAGCTTCCCTTTGTATTGAAGGAACTGACCGATAATTACCGGAGCCGTCGATCATAAATGATTCGTGGGGGCTGAAAACCGGGACGACTTGTAAACTATAATGGAGATATGTATTTATGGCAAGAGCCAAAATTATATGCACCATGGGACCGGCGTGCAGTGAACCCGGAATTATCGAGGGGCTCATTGCAAACGGCATGAACATAGCCCGTATCAACTTTTCTCATGGAAATCATGACGAATACAGGGCGATGATTTCCGCTATCAGGAATGCGGCGACAAAGAAGGGCGAGCCCATTGCCATACTCGGCGACCTTTGCGGGCCGAAGATACGTATCGGCGAGCTCGAAAAAGACGCTGTTACCCTGATTGCCGGGGAAGAAATTACCATAACGACCAATGTTGCGAGAGGAACTGCCGATCTTGTCAGCACAACGTATCCGAACCTTGCGAGTGATGTTGAAAAGGGGAGCCGGATTCTTATCGATGACGGCAGAATAGAACTGCGTGTTGTTGAGGTTCGGCCCGAAGAGGTTCGTGCGGCAATAGTGGTCGGGGGGATTCTGAAACCGCATAAGGGTATGAATCTTCCGGGAGTCAATGTCTCCGCGCCCGCAATCAGCGCCAAAGATTTCAAGGATATGGAGTTTGCAGTCCGTGAGGATATAGATTTTCTTGCCCTCTCGTTTGTGCGCTCGCCCGATGATGTCATCAAGGCAAAGAAAATGATTGCGAATTGCGGCTCCGATATCCCCGTAATCGCCAAGATAGAAAAAGAAGAGGCCGTCATTGCATTTGAACAGATACTTGAACAGGCGGACGGTATCATGATCGCCCGCGGCGATCTCGGTGTGGAAATGGCGTCCGAGCAGGTTCCGCTCATCCAGAAACGGCTTATCACAGCCTGCAACGACGCAGGAAAACCGGTTATTACCGCCACGCAAATGCTCGAATCGATGACCGTCCAGCCCAACCCTACCCGTGCTGAAACCTCCGATGTTGCGAATGCGATTATCGATGGTTCCGATGCTCTCATGCTCTCCGGGGAGACCGCTGTTGGGAAATATCCCATCAAGGCTGCCGAAACCATGAGGAGAATCATCGACGGCGTCGAGTGTGAAATGGGCAAAGGGCGCAGCTTCCTGGACTGGAAACCAAGGGAATCATCCATTGAAGAAGCGGTGACCGCCGCAGCATGCCGGGCAGCCGAACTGCTTCAGGCAAAGGCTATCGTGGCGTATACCCAGTCCGGCTCGACCGCAAGACGTCTCTCCCAGCACAGGCCGAAAACACGCATACTCGCCATCACCCCGAGCGAATCCATACGGCGGAGGCTTGCAATTTACTGGGGTGTTCGCACTGTCCTTGTCAAAGAGGTTATCGATACCGACAGCATGGTGAGCACTGCCGAGATCATTGCAAAAGCGAACGGGTATGCCGCGCCGGGAGAGATCATTGTCATCACATCGGGTACTCCGATCGGAATGGCGGGTTCGACGAATCTTATGAATGTTCATAAGGTTAAATAAACATTTCGGCTTTTTCGTGACGCTTGCTTTTTACCTCGTAATTTCATACATTTAGAATATGAAACGATGGACTGATAAAGCGATTAAACAGCAGATCGATGAGCTCATTGAAGAATCGTATTTTCTTTCCCTTTCCGACGATGAGATTCGGGCATTTTTCAGAGATTTTCTCGATGCCTGCGAGTTTGTACTCCGCACAAATGTAAGCATTCACGGCGATCTCAGAATAACAAAAATCAAAATTGCTCTGCTCAAGGCCGGACTTATAACCAGTGAAAGCCTTGTGCCCATACTTAAGACAGGAAGAGCGAATGATAACACCAGACCGTACCACGATATTTTTGTGGAACAGGTTCTCATCGCCAAGCGTGCAATTACAGGTCTGTTTGAAATGCTCAATCCGCAGGCCGCCGAGCTCGTTCTCGCTGATGTTAAAAAGAGAACTTCACGAAGGATAAAGCGTAACAACCGTAAAAGGACGCTTGTCTCCGTGATTGTGAATGTCGGATTCTATGTTCTGCTGATCGGAGCGCTTTTTCTTGTCTGGTTTGTCGGATTTCGGTAAAAAAAAGGCGATGAAATCGAATTATCCGGTAATATGAATTCTACAACCGACACGAGTTTACTTCAACTTCATTGTAACCTGGCAGACCACGTATTTCACGGATTAGACAACTCAATCAGGTAAACCTCCTGTAAATGGAACAATAAATGCCGAGAAGAACCGATATTCATAAAATTATGCTCATAGGTTCCGGACCCATTGTAATCGGACAGGCATGCGAGTTCGATTATTCCGGTACACAGGCATGTAAAGCGCTCATGGAGGAGGGATTCGAGATCGTTCTTGTCAATTCGAATCCGGCGACCATCATGACCGATCCCGAGTTTGCCCAGCGGACCTATATCGAACCCATCAATGCCGATATATGTGAAAAAATTATTGACATAGAACGCCCCGATGCGCTGCTCCCGACCATCGGCGGCCAGACAGGGCTCAATGTCGCCGTCGAACTCGCAGAGAGCGGTGTGCTCGATAAGTATGGAGTCCGCATGATCGGGGCTGATCTTGAATCCATAAAAAAAGCGGAAGACCGTCAGCTCTTCTCCAAAGCGATGCAGCGTATCAATGTGGAACAGCCGAAAGGCGGATTTGCTTATTCTATCGATGATTCGTGGAAGATACTCGAAGATGTGGGATTTCCGGCTATCATACGGCCCTCGTTCACCCTCGGCGGGACAGGCGGCGGGATTGCATACAACAGGCAGGAATTTGAATTCCAGGTCAAACATGGACTTGAGTTGAGCCCGATTTCGGAGGTTCTCATTGAAGAGTCTCTTATCGGCTGGAAGGAATTCGAGCTCGAAGTCATGCGCGATCTCAACGACAATGTGGTCATTATCTGCACCATCGAGAATTTCGATCCCATGGGTGTCCATACCGGCGATTCCATCACCGTTGCGCCCATCCAGACGCTGACCGACCGTGAATATCAGCGGATGCGTGACTGGGCAATCGATGTTATCCGCGAAATCGGCGTTGAGACCGGCGGCTCAAATATCCAGTTCGCCCAGAATCCCGAAGACGGCCGTCTTGTGATTATCGAAATGAATCCCCGGGTTTCACGGAGCTCCGCGCTTGCATCGAAAGCCACGGGATTCCCCATCGCCAAGATAGCCGCCAAGCTTGCCGTGGGCTATACACTCGACGAAATAGCGAACGATATCACCCGTAAAACAAAGGCGTGTTTTGAGCCGACAATAGATTACTGTGTGGTAAAAATCCCGCGCTGGACTTTTGAAAAATTCCCCTCAGCAGACCGCCGTCTCGGCACCCAGATGAAAAGCGTCGGCGAGGTCATGGCCATCGGAAGAACATTCAAGGAAGCCCTCCAGAAAGGAATCCGCGGCCTTGAAATCGGACGGTACGGCCTCGGCGCGGATGGGGTTGATGATGCATGGAAGCTCGATGACTGGCTTTCGTATGTGAGGACACCGTATGATGACAGGCTGTTCGCGCTTCGTAAAGCTTTTCAGGCGGGTCATACGGTTGAGGAACTGTATCAGGCCACAAAAATAGACCGGTGGTTTCTCTCCAACATGCTTGAAATCGTCGAGGAAGAACGTGAAATCGGTAAAATCCCGTTCGAGTCCGTTACTCCCGTGGAGCTGCACCGTATAAAGGCTCTGGGCTTTTCCGACCGCCAGCTTGCGTATCTCTGGAAGAAAAAGGAGCCTGATATCAGGACGCTGCGGAAAACACTCGGCATCAGGAGTGTATTCAAGACTGTGGATACCTGCGCAGCGGAATTCGAAGCGTTTACACCGTACCACTACTCGACATATGAGAACGAGTGCGAGGTCGTCAAAACAGACCGCAAGAAGATCATGATCATCGGCGGCGGCCCGAACAGAATAGGGCAGGGTATCGAGTTCGATTACTGCTGCGTTCATGCTTCGTTCGCCCTCAAGGAAGACGGATTCGAAACCATCATGGTGAATTCAAATCCAGAAACAGTCTCGACCGATTATGATACATCCGACAAGCTGTATTTCGAGCCTCTTACACTCGAGGATGTCCTCTCGATCTGCGAAAAGGAGCGCCCGGACGGAGTTATCGTGCAGTTCGGGGGTCAGACACCTCTCAAGCTGGCGAAAGGGCTCGAGGATGCCGGTGTTCCCATTATCGGGACATCTCCGGAATCCATCGATGTTGCGGAAGACCGCAAGCGGTTCGGAGCGCTCGTTGACCGTCTCTGCATCAAACAGCCGCCGAACGGCACCGCGACCGACTTTGAGGAAGCGCGGAAAATCGCCGACAGAATCGGCTATCCGGTTCTTGTCAGGCCTTCGTATGTGCTCGGCGGTCGTGCGATGATGATTTGTTATAACGTCAATGCCCTGGAATCGTACATGCGTGAGGCGGTTCATGTCTCCGAGGAACGGCCGGTACTTGTCGACAAGTTTCTCGAATCGGCGATCGAAATCGATGTCGATGCCGTGGCGGACGGTATCGATGTGGTGATCGGCGGCATCATGCAGCATATCGAGAATGCCGGGATTCACTCCGGAGATTCGGCGTGTATTCTGCCCTCCTACAGTCTGAGCGCTGATATACTTGACCGTATCAGGCGGCATACAAGTGATCTTGCCCGTGAGCTCAATGTCATCGGCCTCATGAATATCCAGTACGCCGTCAAAAATAATGAAATCTACGTGCTCGAGGTCAATCCGAGAGCATCGCGGACTGTGCCGTTCGTCTCCAAATCGATCGGTGTTCCCCTCGCAAAGATAGCCGCGCGTGTCATGACCGGAAGGACGTTGCGCGAACTAGGTTTTACCAGGGAGGTTTCCCTCAATTACTACTGTGTCAAGGAAGCGGTGCTGCCGTTCATCAAGTTCCCCGGAGTCGATTCAATACTCGGCCCCGAAATGAAATCAACCGGGGAGGTCATGGGAATCGATTATGATTTCGGTGTGGCGTTTGCCAAGTCCCAGATATCGGTGAATTCGTTCTTCCCGACTTCCGGCCGTATATTTATCAGTGTCAATGACCATGACAAGAACGATATCGTTCCCATCGCCGCCAAACTCAGGCAGGCAGGGTTCACCATCGTCGCCACATCGGGAACCAAGGACTTTCTTCAATCTCACGGCATCGAAACAGAACTTATCCTCAAGATATACGAAGGGCGACCGAATGTTCTCGACCTGCTGACCGATGGTTCCGTAGGGCTCATGATCAATACTCCCATAGGTCGCGAATCACATGCCGACGATTATGAAATCAGACGTGCCGCAATAATTCATAATGTCTCGTATACTACGACCATAGCGGGCGCAGTCGCCGCTGCCGAAGGTATTCTTTCCCTGGTATCGAAACCTGTCGGAGTCAGGTGCCTCCAGGAGTATCACAGAAACAAACCACCGGCGCTTCGGGAAGATCGGACGGTGCTTACGGCGGAGGAGGAGAAAGGACAGGCATCCTGACCGGTTACGGAACGGGATGGAGTGTTCCCGTTGTTCCGGCAGTTCGTTCGAAGACTTGACCTGCTTATCAGGTACAGAGTGAGGAATTATGAGAAAGATACTGGTATTACTTGTTGTTTTTGCTGTTTTTCTTTGCGGGTGCGCTTATTTAAACACATTTTACATGGCTCAGAAAAACTATAAGAACGGCGAACGTCAGCGTGTACGGGAGACCGGTACAACCAACAACACCTACAGAAAATTCTATAATGACGCCGTTGACGGAGCCGCCCGTCTTATCCGCGATTACCCCAACTCCAAGTATGTTGATGACAGCCTCTTTATAATCGGAATGTCCTATTTCTATCTCGGCGAATACACCCGTGCCCTCACAAAATATGATGAAATTTCCGAAGCGTTCCCCGAAAGTGAATTCATTCCGGATGTTAAATATTTCAAAGCGCGATGCCTTATCGAGCTTGACAAGTACGATGATGCCCGGATAATCCTCAGCGATTGTATTGAGAACGGTAACAGATACCAGAAGGGCCGGGCCGGACTTTCGCTCGCTGATATTTCATTCCTCGAGGAAAAATGGGACGATCTCCTGGCAGCGGCTCAGAATGTCATCGATTCGAATCCCGAAAAAGAAGAGCTGTATCAGGCCATCAGTTACAAGGGAGAAGCGCTTTACAACCTGGCACGGTATGAAGAATGTGTCCAGACTCTCGAAGAATTACTGAAAAATAAACTCGAACCGGAACTCCAGGTGAAAACAAACCTGATGATTGCGCTCGCGAAAGGTGAACTCGGAAAGTTCGAAGAGGGTCTCGGATATCTCACCGCCATGCAGAACAAAGGTGAATATGCAAAGTATGACCCGAGAATCAGGCTCCAAATCGGAAGAATATATGAACTGCAGGGCGATACGGATAAAGCGGTCGACACGTATCTTAAACTTGCCGGCGATTATCCTGATTCGGTGGCCTCATACGAAGCCTGGTACCATGTGGGAAAGCTCAGGCTCCAGGATTTTTCAAATCTCGATGATGCAAAGAGTGCATTTGATAAAGCGAAAGCTGTTAAAGCGCGGGTTGTCGATTCCTGGCTTATTGAATCCACGAACATGTCGACGCAAATTGATGCCCTGAAAAAAAAGCTCGAAACGCTCGATCAGCTCAAGAACGATCCTGTGAAAAAAGCTCATGAGCGATTTTCGCTGGCGGAACTCTACACCTTTTCGTTCAACCGCCCCGATTCGGCTCTTACACAGTATCGCATGATACTGGAGGAGGCTCCCGAAACGGACTTTGCGGTCAGGAGCGAATATTTCCTCGGATTGAACGAACTGCGGAGTGAAAACCGCTACTCGGAAGAAGCGGATCACGAGCTCATGAGCAAAATCATCGAAAAGTATCCCGAGAGCAATTTCAGCCAGGAACTGCGTGTTTTTCTTGGAGTGATCGAGAAACCGCCTGAAATAAGAGCCTTTCAGGAAGCCGAACAGGCCCGGATTTCGGGAAAGGGGGCTGATGTTTACATGCCGCTTTATCAGGCTGTTGCCGATAGTTTCCCCGATACGAAAAGCGCATACCAGGCCCGATTTATCATGGCATATTTTTACGAGCATGATGTTGGAAACAATGAAAAGGCCATTGAATTGTACACAGAGCTTACCAAGCTCGAAAAAAATGTGTACAGGAAGGATTATGTCGAGCTGGCTACCAGCAAGCTCGAACATATGAAAGAAGAACCGAAACTCCTGAAAGATATCGAGAAAAATATTGTTTACCTGACATACGGCATTGGCAAAACGACGACCGAAACTCCCTCGGAAACCCCGCAGGTAGCAGTATCCGCGAGCAAGCAGGATGAAGAGATGACTGGGTTAAAAAAAATCAGGGCCAGAAATGCGCGAATACGAAGCAGGTATTATTCGAACTGAGCGCCGCGGCAGCGCTGTCTTTATCATGCATCTTTCCTGCGGTGAAATCGCCCGTACGGTGACTCCCGGCCAGTTCGTTCAGGTGAGGGTGTGCGACGGCACCGACCCGTTTCTGCGGAGAACCTTTTCCGTATACGGCTCTGATCCTGAACGCGGACAGATAAAACTGATGGTCGAAATCGTAGGCCGCGGAACAGAGCTTTTAAGCAGTGTAAATCGAGGTGAATGCCTCAATATAATAGGCCCACTGGGAAAGGGTTTTCACCTGGATCATGCCGGTTCCGGCTCTTGTATTCTCGTTGCAGGCGGTGTCGGTGCGGCACCGCTTTTCTTTTTGTCCGATTCGATGGCCGACCGCCAGAAAAATCAGGCTGTCTTTATGATCGGGGCACGTACCGCTGAAATACACCGTGCGTTCGAGGGATTGTTCAATGAGCATGTCACGGTTGTGAAGGCCACCGATGACGGCTCTCTCGGGTATCATGGCTTTGTAACCGGTCTTCTTGAAGAGCAGGTTGGTTCGATTAATCCCGAGGTAATCTATACCTGCGGTCCCCATCCGATGATGAAGGCTGTCGCCGCTGTCGCCCATAAAGCGGGAATCCGGTGTTTTATATCGCTGGAGCAGCGCATGGCGTGTGGTATCGGGGCCTGTTACGGATGCGCCGTGCCGCTTACAGATGGCCGGATGGTGCGTTCGTGTGTGGAAGGGCCGGTTTTCGATGCGGACGAGGTGAAATGGTGATGCGGACATGCCTGTTTCAGTCGTTGTTCGGGATCGATTTCAAAAATCCTGTGATCGCCGCATCCGGAACATTCGGTTTCGGTGAGGAATTTCAGGATTATTATGATGTTTCGCTGCTCGGGGGATTTGTGACAAAGGCGGTGACTCCCGAGCCACGGACGGGCAATCCTCCGCCGCGTATCATCGAAACCCCGTCCGGCATGCTCAATGCCATCGGTCTGCAGAATCCCGGTCTTACGGTTTTTGTCGAAAGCATTCTTCCACGGATTGCCCGTCTCGATACCGTGATAATAGTGAATGTTGCGGGAAGGACTGTGGCGGACTATATGAAAGTGTGCTCGGAACTTGACCGCCACGAGGCTGTCCGGGCACTTGAAATCAATATCTCATGCCCGAATGTGAAGCAGGGCGGGGTGGCTTTCGGCACTTCGCCCCAAATCGCTTCGCAGCTTATCGAGGCTGTCCGCACCTGTACGGACAAGCCGATTATTGCGAAGCTCACACCCAATGTCACGGATATTGCCGAAATCGCCTGTGCGGTGGAGGAAAAAGGCGCCGATGCGGTTTCGCTCATCAACACGATTACCGGGATGGTGATTGATGTGGAGACGCGCCAGCCGATGCTTGCCAATGGTACGGGAGGTCTTTCGGGACCGGCAATACGGCCGGTTGCCGTCCGCATGGTGTATCAGGTCGCCCGTGCCGTGTCGGTACCGGTTATCGGTATGGGAGGAATTTTCTGCGCCCGCGATGCTCTCGAATTCATTATTGCCGGGGCATCCCTGGTCGAGGTCGGGTGTGGCATGTTTGTCGAACCGGACCTTCCGTTAAGGGTAATCGACGGAATCGGCAGCTATTGTGAAAGACATGGCGTAACGACCATATCGGATATTATCGGCAGCCTTACTGTACCGGGAGGTTAAGCCGCTGTGAAGTACATCCTGACAGCCTGTGTAATTCTTGCCGTGGTCGGGGGGTGTTCTCCCTCGCCGCGGTATACCGTTCAGAAATCGGCCCCCGAAAAAACGCCCTCGAGCAAGCCCGGGGTTTCAAAAACTCCCGAAGCGCCGATATCTACGGAAACTCCTTCCAAAATCCCTGCGGAGACCCCTACGGAAACACCGGTGGAAAAACCTCCGAAGGGGAAGAAATTTCATGGAAAGGCTTCGTTCTATGCCGAGGAGTTTCATGGCAGAAAAACCGCTAATGGGGAAACATACGACATGTATGGGTTGACCTGTGCACATAAAACACTTCCTTTCAATACCTGGCTCGAAGTGAAAAACCTTTCGAACGGCCGGACGGTTATCGTACGTGTCAACGACCGCGGCCCTTTTGCGGGTGACAGGATTATCGATCTGTCTTATGAAGCGGCAAAATCGATCAATATGATCAATGAAGGTGTTCAGGAAGTCGAGGTCACCGTTATCCGTTGAGCCTGTATAATTGAATTCACATGGCAGATATATCTGTCATTATAAAAACTGCGTATTGAGCTCTATCCCCTTCTGTTGTACCGGAGAACATTGAAATCCATGAGTAATACCGGTCTGGTCTGGTCTTTTATCGGTAAAAGATGGAAAAGTATCGCTTTCGGTTCCATCTTCGTTGTTATCACCAACCTCCTCACTGTTTTTGTTCCTTCATTCGTCGGTTCAGCAGTGGATATTCTGGGGAAACATTTTACCGCGTGGGAACTGTACCGCTTATGCGGGCTGATCCTTTTGTTTTCACTCGTTATCGGCATTTCCAGGTTCTGGATGCGATACATAATCATCGGGACATCATGGAGATTGGAGAACGACATCCGGTTGCGGCTGTTCGAGCATCTGCTCAAGCTGCCCGTACCGTTCTACAACAGGTCACGGACGGGGGATATCATCGCCCATTTTACCAACGATCTTACCGCGGTCAGGCTTATGGCAGGCCCGGCGGTGATGTACACCATGAATGCAGTAGTACTTGTTCCGCTTGCGCTCGGATTCATGCTTCACAAGAATGTCAGTCTCACATTTTACGCGGTTGTGGCATTTCCTCTCATGGCGATACTGATAAACCGTGTCGGCAAGGCGATTCACCGGAGGTTTGTCAAGGTTCAGGAATCATATTCGGACATTTCCGCTCATGTTCAGGAGGACCTCAACGGAATCAGTGTGATCAAGGCATATGTCCGTGAAAAGGGTGAATTTAAAACACTCGACTCGCTCAGTATGAAGTATCTCGAGGGAAACCGTGGAGTCATCAGGCTTCAGTCGGTTTCCCATCCTCTGCTCGATATTCTCGCCAATACGGGAATTCTGCTCGTGCTCTGGGCAGGAGGCAGAAAAATTGCATCCGGCGATGTCACTCTCGGTTTAATTGTTTCCTTCATCATGTACATCGGCATCCTTGTATGGCCATCGATAGCGCTGGGATGGGTCGTCGCGATTTTCCAGAGAGGCATGGCCTCCGCCCGCCGTATACAGGAAATTCTTGACGAGGAACCGGAACGGAGCGATGAAAGCCCCGACGACCGGCCGCTCGATGGCGCGATAACGGTGAAAGACCTCAATTTCTCGTATACGGCCAATCAGGAAGTGATCAGCGACATATCGTTCGACATCAAACCGGGCTGCACGCTCGCTCTTGTGGGAAGGACAGGATCCGGCAAGAGCACCGTTCTGAACATTCTCACCGGGTCGTATGATGTTCCGAGAGGAGTGATATTCTATGACGGTATCGATATTAACGACATTCCTCTGTCGAGATTACGGGCTTCGATAGCATATGTTCCTCAGGAGACGTTTCTGTTCAGCGAAACGGTCGAGGAGAATATCGCATTCGGCAATGCCGATGCGGATATGGAGCTTCTGTATAAAGCGGCGGAGCTGGCGGCGATTCATGAGACCATCGAGCAATTCCCGGACGGGTACGGAACGTTTTTAGGGGAGCGCGGAATAACGGTTTCCGGCGGCCAGCGCCAGCGTATCGCCATTGCACGGGCGCTCATCAGCAATGCCCCGATCATTTTTTTCGATGACTGCCTTTCCAACGTCGACACCGAGATAGAGATGAAAATCCTCAAAAACATCAGGAATGTAACCGAAAACAGGACGACGATCATCGTTACCCAGCGTCTCGGCGCAGTCAAGCATGCGGATGAGATTGTCTATCTTGAAAACGGCCGTATTATCGAACGCGGTACCCATGAAAGCCTTATGGCGCTCGATGGTTGTTATGCGGCGCTGTACAGCGAACAGGAATCTATCGAGTCTCTGGAGGACTCCGGACAACAGTGAACACTCAGGCTGACATAAAAAAGCGGGGTATCACTCCCGATTCCTTCAGGGAATATTCGCTGTGGGCGATCATCAGACGTCTCATGACGTATATACGCCCTTATACAGCGATGGCGGTAACGGCATTTATTCTGAGCATGTCGAGCTCACTGCTTCTCGTTATCCGGCCGTATTTTATCAAGACCGCAATCGACAAGTACCTGACGAAAGGCAATCTGGTTGGTTTTAACCGGTTTATGCTCCTGTTCGCCAGTATCTACGTCATAAGCGTGGTTGTCGATTATTTCCTCGGCATGCTGACCGGGATGCTCGGCCAGAAGGTCATGCACGATCTCCGCATGAATATCTTCAAACATGTCATGTCGATGGAGATGAGCTTCTTTGACCACAACCAGGTCGGCAGGCTCATGACACGTATTACCGACGATGTCAGCACACTCAACGAGCTCTATACATCGGGCGCCATTCAAATCATCAATAACTCGACCATCATCATAGGCATCATCGTGTTCATGTTCCTCATGGACTGGAAACTGGCCATCATTACAATGATACTGCTGCCATTACTGTACCTGGTCGGTCATCTCTTCGCAGACCGTGTCCGGACGGTATACCGTAACATCCGGAAAGGTACGGCCCGTCTCAATGCGTTCCTTCAGGAAAGTATTTCGGGTATCCGCATTATTCAGCTCATGCGGCGAACAGGATGGAGCTTCAATAAGTTTACAAAGTACTCCGACGATCTCATGGATGTAAAGATCAGGAATGTATTATACTATGGCCTGTTTTTCCCGATCATGGAATTTATCGGTGTTTTCGGCATGGTGCTCATTCTGGTGAAGGGAGGATTCCGCATTCAGGCGGGCACACTGCAGATCGGTGTCATGATTGCATTTGTGCGGCTCATCGACATGTTTTTCTGGCCGGTACGGGAGCTGGCGGAAAATTTCAATGTCATGCTTTCCGCCGTTGCATCGAGCGAGCGGATATTCACGCTGCTCGATACGAAACCTTCGATAACCGAGCTTCCGGCCACGGTTCCGCTTCCGAAAGATGCGGATATCGTTTTTGACAGGGTGTGGTTTGCCTATGAGGATGATGAATGGGTGCTCAGGGATGTATCGTTCCGTGTCGGGCCGGGGGAGCGGATTGCCTTTGTCGGGCCTTCAGGCGCGGGAAAAACGAGCATCATCAACCTTTTGCTCAGGTTTTACGAGGTAGACCGCGGCAGGATTCTGGTCGGAGGAAAAGACATCCGTGAGATCTCCCTGTCCGACCTTCGTCACCGTTTCGCTCTCGTGGGCCAGGAACCGTTTCTATTCAACAGGACTGTCGCTCACAATATCAATCTCGGCGATGACCGTATCACACGAGACACAATGAGCCGTGTCCTGTCGAAAATACAGTTTGACACATCGGCCAATGATTCCGGGGACCTGCTCGATATTGAAGTAATGGAGCGCGGATCACGGCTCTCCCTGGGACAACGTCAGCTCGTGAGCTTTGCCCGTGCTCTCGCCGCCGACCGTGATATTCTCGTGCTCGACGAAGCCACATCGAGTGTCGACACATATACCGAGGGAATTATCCAGAAAGCGGTGCCGGTGCTCATGGAGAACCGGACATCGATTGTCATCGCCCACCGTCTCTCAACGGTTCGCACTGTCGACCGTATCCATGTCCTCGCCCGGGGCCGGATGTGCGAAACCGGGACTCACGATGAGCTTATCAAACAGAATGGTATCTATGCGAAGCTGTGTAAAATGCACATGGTTGAATGAGGGAATACTATGAAATCAGGATCGAATATATTCTGTGAGCGTATAATCTACGGTAGTATATTAGTGCTGCTTGTAATTATAACTGTTGTGATGTCATATGCTTACATCCATTCAGCGCAAATGTCAAAAAGTCTTCGCACAGAGAATGAGACACTCACGACAGATGCACATGCTCTTACCGAAAAGCTGGCCAGATCGAATGCGATTATCGAAGACCTCACAAAAAGCTTTCCCGGTCTCAGTCCCGAAACGGTTGATGAATTCAGGAGAAGGGGCCTGTCCGACCCTCAAAATGACATTATCGCCGACCTCGGAAGCCATGAGGAGCTCATGCCGTTTCGGGGGATTTTCGGCGCACGGCCCTCGTTTTACCCTGATGTGAGGATGTACGTGCTCAACTCACGGTGGGCGTACGCTTCGTTCAACGATGGCTCGCGGCTTGGTCAGACCCTGCTCGAATACACTGTTTCGGAACGGGGGGTTATAACATGGAGGGTGATAGATAAAGCGGTGTTCGAATCAAGGTGAAGCATGTTGGCCAGAATCATTTATAAGATACAATAGAACAAGGATTTACGCGGATCGAACGGATTTACGCGGATTTGTTTTTCGTACCTGACAGATGTAACATTGTAGGGATAATTCATGAATTACCCCTACTCCGTGCTGGCGCACCGTCGCAGCAGGTCTCCGTGGTGAAATTGTTTATGAATATTTTCAGATACATTCGAATTAAATAAACGGAATTATTCCATTATACTATTTCCGGAGAAAATCATGAAACGCCGCGAGTCTTTATATCGAATTCCCCTTTTCGCAGCTTTGTTTTCAGGCGCAGCATCCATCGCTTTGTCTCAGGAACATCATGGTCATGACGGTGGCGAAAAAAATTCTCTGCCGCTGTCGTTCCGTTATCTCAAAAAAATCCGTGAGATGCTGACATGGATTCGCAACACCCAGTCTCAGAACATGCTCGAAGCATCCCACGCCATTGCCGCCAAACACATGGAAGGGCGTACCTGCTGGTGTTCATGGGACATGGGCCACGGGCCGAACATCGATATCCTTCCTCCGGGCCGTAACGGTCTCCCGGAAATTTTCAAACCGGGCTACGATCCCAAGAAATCGAAGGACGGCGATCTTTTCCTTAAATCGACGGAAAACGGCTCTCTGGACGAGGTCGACACGAAAGATATGTTCGTCATCGGAATGCCGGTGCCCTGGGGCGCCGATGCACAAGGGTACGAGCTTCTGGAAGAGCATGTCAAAAAGCTCATGATCCGTCCCTGGTGCGACATATGGATCGAGACAAACCTGACCACGGTGGGCGCGCTCATGGATGTTCCCGGAATGACCACCCCTGTGGGCCCGGCATCAGGCGTTATCGGCATGGTAACATTCTGGATGATGACAGCGGATGCATGCCGTATTATGGCCCAGAGAGGCAAATCCGTGCCGGTCAGAGGCGATGAGCCCCCGATTAACCTGAACGAGGAAAAAAGGAATGTCGGACTCGCAAGCCCTGTCATGGACGACTATTTCGACACGGTCATGAACCAGCTGGAGCTTATCGGCTCGGAAATGGGAGCGATTCGCGCGATCGCACGGATGGCGGTCGATTCCGTATTGTCCGGCGGGAGAGTATACGGGTATGACCGGTACGGCGGGTTTGCGAGCGAATCGAGGGGCAGACGGGGCGGACTTCTCCTGACCCAGGGTATTTCATGCGATAAGGATAACAACATCACGGACTGGCAGAGCTGGGCAGGAAAAGAAACGCCATCATCGAAAGACCTGATAATCATGGGATTATCCAAACCCGATGACGAGGTCGATCTGAAGAGCCTGGATACATTCAGAAAAATTGGGATGAAAGTCGTATCCATCGGCCCGATGACACGAAACGGAAAAATACCCGAGGGCAGAACCGTTCCAAAGGAAACCGATGTGCATGCCGGCGCCATGTGCGATACATACGGTATTTTTGCCATTCCGGGCTTTGACAGGAAAGTGTGTCCCACATCCGGCCCGCTTCTCAATCAGATTTTCTGGGCATCGTGCATGGAGATGGTGGAGGAAATCCGGCGCAGGACAAACGGGGATGTGCCCGCGGTTTTCAGGTCTGTGGCTTTGAAAGGTGGATACGACCATTTCTGGCAGATGATAGAGCTTTACAAGAAAAGGGGTTACTGAAGAGGAGGGCGCGCCGGTGTTGCAGTGCGCTGGTCGCCGAGCCGGTCAGCTTGACCTCGGTGTTCTCGGCAAGGTTCAGATCGCTGTTTTCCAGAGTCCGGAAAAGCAGAACGAGCAAAGCCCGGATGCCACAATCCATTTGTTTGCGGGGGATTGACGAATAGTAAAATAGACGGTACGATAATTGCGCCGAATTGTGATTTTTCATGTATGAGAGAACGCAATCGACCGCCGGACTGAAATCAAGGTTTGGCGGTCTATTGTGTCATATTTTTTTCATTTTTGTTGTATTAGTATAAAATAGATAGTATATTTCTAAAGTTATAATATGTCTTTATGGTTGTTGACATAAGCACCGACAGTTTTACTCTTTATGAGCTTGAGATAGGTGACGTGTTGTATAGATAGAATATCAGAATGATGTTTTATCTGTAAACCATATAATAAGAAGTTTAGGAACACTGAGCAACGTACTTGGGTTATGATACTATGGAAAGAGTTGTATGTAGTAACTGCAAAACAGAATTCGAAGATGAACCAGAAGTTCCACCCGAATCACGGAAGCCATGCCCATCTTGTAGTTCCACTTCTCGACTTTTTTTTAAAGATACGGGAGGGGAAATCACACCTCGCTCAAAACTTAGCTACAAGGGTAGGCGTGGAGGCAAAAGGAAGCTTTTTATCTTCGGCACCATTGGAGCAGACTTATTCAAAAAAATTCAAAAATGGATGCGCCTTGAACGTGTATTTAATAGAGAGAATGACTACTATAAAGAGGTTATCACAGACCCAAGAACTGGAGAGATCATACATCACTGTGAAGAGCCTCTGAGTAAACATCAAGAACATGGCTCAGCAAAGAAGCGGAAAACAGATAATACAGGGTAAGACTGCCTTTAAAGGCACTCGACCGGAGTCGCGGCAGCGCTCTTCATATCACTTACTCTGGTAACTTTAAGTTTGTTTGTCTTAAAGAGGCAGTTCAGTCAGCTTGGTCTTCAAGCCGCATGAAATCTAAAATGACGATTGAAATCCGTAACTGTGTGTGGGAATTCCATTGATGAAAACGAACTTGTTAAAAAGGATAGGACGAAACGTGGCTGCGTTCGCGCGCCATCCACGACGGATCACATGCCTTGACTGTGGTTTTCTTGCTTTAGAAGACAAAGAAGTGAGCACCGCTGACCGGGTCCTCCTACATATGCGTGGAACAGCGGGGGGATGTCCACCTCTTGAAAAGCTATGGTGTTTCAGATCACTGTGGGTTAATTTCGATCTGTCCTACTGTGGTGTCCCCCCTGCTGATGAAATCTTCGATATGGTTCAGGAACAGCAACGCAATTGTAAGGGTTTCTTTCGGTATAGGCCAGGATGGTCACCTCGTGATCATCAGAACTTGCTGTTGAAGTCACTCGAATGGAAACAGAAACTCATTTTCGCTGTGATAGGATCTTTGCTAGGATCAGGTTTAACTTTGTTTGTTGCTTGGTTGGCCAAGTTATTCGGGCTGAGGTGACAGCCGCATCATTGGCCTATTAAGAAGTTCCTTATAAACATCGATTAAAGCCGATGTCGTGTGGGCGTCTCTCTTTGACATCTTATAGACAAAGATAGCGCATCTTCTGTGGTTCAATCGTGTTTCACTGGGCATCCAGAGGTCTTCTGATTGGATAAATCACCAGTGTTCGATAAATGGAGAAATTCATGTTAGGCTATTTAATAATTTATGAAATTTTTTTAGAAATAGAAAATGCATTGGCGGGTTCAGTTGTGAGATAAAAATGCGATTCTAAAAAATCAAAACAACCATAATGATTATCAAATTATAAAGTAGATTGCGGTCTTATGTTTAAAATATTTATTGTGTTTTTGATGATTTCCGTTATTTATTCCAATAACGTTTTTGCTGTTTCTGAACCAGAAGCTCCAACAGAACTTACTATTAAAGATGTTCCAAATGACAATGGACATTGGATTATAGTTAAATTTAAAACTCCACCCCAGCATTTGACTTCTGTAAAATCTTATCAATTATATAGATTAACTCCAATTGGCGCTGACTCTACTTGGGTTTATACAGCGGTTTTTCCCTCTACTCTTTATGATAAAGAAGGTTTTTCATCAGCTCTGGCACCCACACCTGTAAATGGTGATTTTTGGTGGGGTCTTTGCGCTTCTGACCAAGACGTAACAAGTGATATAGCGGTAGCAGAAAAGCCTGTTGTTTATATTAGTGAGATGAGTAACATTTATTTGGGTGGTGCTATAGATAATATATCACCCAGCCCTTTTATTGCATTCAGTATTCAGCTAAATGAAAAAAATGTAATCCTTCTGATTTGGCAAGTCCCCGAGGATCACGGTATTGTCGGGTACTACGGATGGGCCGGTGTCGGTCAGCATCCGATTTACGGTGTCGAGAAGTATGAAGTTTACAAAAAAGAAAATGATGAAGAAAATTTCGTGCTTGTAGATACTGTGGAGTCTATGTCGTTATCATATACGGATTCCACTTTCGAACGTTCCGGTGTTTATGAGTACTATGTTAAGGCTGTTGATGGAAATCCGGAGCATATAGTTTTGAGCGATATTCAAACCATCGTTATACCAGAGCCGACATTGACCATTACATATCCCAACGGAGCGGAAACTATTGTCGCGGGCCAGGATACAACTATTACATGGATTGGCAATACAAATAATAATGTTAATATTGAATATACCGTGGACGGTGGTGTTACCTGGACGACCATAATTTCAAACGCGCCCTCAAGCGGGTCATATGCATGGACTGTTCCTGATATTTCTTCTATGATTTGCCGGATAAAAATTACTGATATCTTTGATTCAAATATTTATGATACAAGTGACGCGCCTTTTTCTATATTAAGCTACATCCTAAAATCCGGTTTTAAGGTGGATGCCGACCTCTTGGCCGCCGGAAACCAGGGAGTGGAGGATATTGGGAAAATTGGCGAAAGAACGCTGGTAGGGTTTGCTCTCTATGCGCAGAATTGGGAAAATGTCCCTGGATTTACGGTTGCATTCTCATGGGACCCCGCGAAGGCAGAGTACCGCGCATCATCCTCATCGACGTTTATAACAGATAATGAGTGGACTCTTAACGGCTCCACCTTTATCACCACACCGGAAGTGAATATCCTCGATGGTTCGCTATTGAGCGCGGGTGAAGTCAATAATCCGGGATATTTCACCAAGTCCTTCGCGTTGTCCGGGAGCTCTCATTCCGAAGCTACAGAGGGCCTCATATACCTGGCGATCTTTCGTACCTCTACCACATTTGCGGTCGGCGATACACTCTCCATCCGCGTCTCGGTAAGGATCGCCGATGGAAAAGGAATGATACAGGATCTCGGTGTTAAGTTCTTTTCAATAGGGATCAGGCTTTCTCCACCCACGAACTTGTCTGTATCAGATGTTGATGGCGACCATGGTCATAGTCTCCGGCTCTCCTGGACAGCATCGTCTTCCGAAAATGATAGTAATGTTGACTGGTATAAAATATATCGCTCCCAGTCAAACATACTTACCGATCCTATACCTCTTTCGCGATTCTCTTCCCTTGATTCACTCATATATGATGAACGGCTTTATACAGTTTATATTGATTCAGTAGCTGTCGGGAATAACGAGTACATCGACGAGTGTGTTCCTGTAAATGGTGTTCCGTATTACTATTGGCTTCAGGCAGTTGGTGCTAATAGCGAAAGTGAAAAAATCGCAGCAAAAGCTGTTGATACAGTTGTATGTGTTGATGAAAAGCCGGCTGCATTTGTGCTGCATCCTGCATATCCGAATCCGTTCAACCCTTCCACAACGATACAATTTGAAATTAATGAAAAAAGCAATGTCAGGTTGGTGATGTACGACATACTCGGGCGTGAAATTTCGGTTATTCAAGATGGTTTAATGAGCGCCGGATTACATGAATGTATCTGGGATGGAAGAAATAAAGAAGGAATAATAACAGGAAGCGGTGTTTATATTTATAAGATCATAGCTGGAAGTCATTCAGCCCAAGGAAAAGTTTTATTTTTAAGATAAACTTTTATTGATAATCCCATCTTTTTTTACTCTCGTATCTCCATGTTCACTTTTCATCAGATACATGAACCTTTTTTTAATTTTACATTTTTAAATAACTCCAAGTAATACAAGCATTTCCAGCTATTTCCGCTTTACCCTCCATTTCACTGATTTTCAACTGTATACCAAATTACTCTTATTTTTTTGTTGTCTTTTTTATCATGTTTTATCCTGTTATCCTGTCGAAAAATAAAGTCCTTTCTTATTCTCTATAAAATTTTTTTTATACGTGACTTTCGTTTGTCTTTTTTTTATCCTGTTATCCTGTCAAACAACTTCGGGATAAAAAAAGGGTATTGCCGATGGCACAGTTTTCAAAAAGGAGGAATGGAATGGGATCGGAAGCTTTCCGCGGACTGTTGTATCGTGGTATCGTTGTCGTATTCCTGGTTCTCGCATGGAACGTGCCGGAAAATGGTTATGCTCAGGAAAAAAAGACCGGAGCTGCTGTGCAGGGCGCTGTCACGGCTTCCGTTGGCAGTAATGCGGTCGAGCCGCGTTTCAGGCACGGCGCGTACGGGCATGAATCCATCGAGCTCGGCAATGATCGTATCCGGCTGGTCATGTTCAGGCGCCTGAACGGCTGGGCCTGGGGCGAGCTCTATACGCCCTCCGGTAAATTCATGGCGGTGCTCGAACACCTTGGCGAGGTGATGATGCGTGATCAGGACATTCCCGTGCGGCTCGAAGCCGACAGTGTTTACACGAAGACCGGCCCCGAGGGGAAAAGCCTCGTGTTCAACGTCAAATCGACCGTTGTGAGGGAAAAACTGAAAGGAACCTCGTTTGAAAAGTGGATGCTGTATCCTCTCGAGCATCCCTGTGTGGTGGGTGTTGTGACGCTGACCGTTCCTCCGGATGAACCCGTCATCTATATGAAGTTTCGTCTTGTTTGCACGGCGAACTAGTGTGTGCGTTATATACGGGGTCCCTGGCTACGTGCGGGAG
>JAJFUH010000170.1 GCA_021372535.1 bacterium | reverse complement strand
GAGTACACCATCGATGACAGGAGGTTCCGACGTTTTTCTGGCGGTATACAGGGGAACCTGAGATGAAATGAATGCCCTTTTATTATCACAATTCCAAAGGATAACCGCCCCTGTCAGAATTACAGCCGCAACAACCGGAGCATTTCTCATATATCAATCGATTCATGCAAAGGATTGGCAGGAGAGTTCAATGATTTCTGAATATAGCGCGTAACGGTACATGAGTCAAATAAAAGTATCCGGTCATCCCTCAAAAGAGGTGTGAAAAACCAAAAGACAGGTATATGGCATATGACAGAAGATAAAAGGGAGAAATGGAAATCTTCAGAAACATTTATTTGATATTGACTTTCGTGATTATTACAATTATATTTTTAAGTCTAAATCGTAACTGAGGCATGACCGATGCTGAATAAACGGGATATTGTGCTCGGGCTTTTTATCCTGATGTTTTTTTTAGGATTCGTTCTGATTGTCACGATCATGCTCTCGTCAATGAGTGCAGATGGTTTTCGTGTCGCTCAGAAGCGCGTGGCAGTCATCGAGATCGTCGGCCCCATCATCAGTCCGGCATCAGTGGTGAACAAGCTCGAACGGTATATGAAAAATAATAATATCCCGGCTGTGGTCATACGGCTCGATACTCCGGGCGGGGGTGTGGCTGCTTCGCAGGAGATATACGAGACCATTATCAAAGCCCGGTATGCTGGTAAGAAAATTGTTGCCTCAATGGGTTCGGTTGCAGCGAGCGGCGGTTATTATATTGCCGCAGCGTGTGATACCGTAGTTGCAAATCCGGGTACTATTACCGGGAGTATCGGCGTCATAGTCAATTTTGCCGACTTTTCGGATCTCTATAAAAAAGTTGGAATCGATTTTCCTGTGCGAAAGTCAGGGAAATACAAAGACATTGGTAGTTCGGCCCGGAAGATGACCGATGAGGAAAAAGCCCTCATTGACAGCGTGATCATGGATACATACGACCAGTTTGTCACTGCGGTTTCCGAGGGGCGTGACATAGATGCCGAAACCGTGCGGTCGTTTGCCGATGGCAGGGTTTTCACCGGCAGACAGGCAAAGGAACGCGGACTGGTCGATGTGATGGGAACCTATCAGGATGCCATCGATATCGCCGGTACCATGGTGGGGCTTGGTGTAAATCCACCGGTTTTGAAAGAAACCCGCACGTTCTGGGAAGATATGCTGCTTCATGGTATTACGAGGTTGCAGTGGCTTAAGTTCGAACAGGGAGAGCCGCATTTACTCTATCTGATGTAATAATTGCAGCCGGGGCTTTTAGGGAAGGCTTTCGGCGGCAAGCCGTAATCAGAGAGAATATATGGTATCTCATATTGATAGAAAATAATTGTTTTTTTACATTTTACAAGCAGCGTCCGAAAGGAGTTCAGCATGACGAAGGCGGACGTCATCGCACGAATAGCTTCCCAGACAGGTTTGACCAAAACCGATGTTCGCGCAGTGGTCGAGGGATTTCTTGATTCGGTGAAATATGCGCTCAAGAAGGATGATCCCCTGGAAATCCGTGGTTTTGGAACGTTTTATAATATCAAGAGAGCGCCCCGTACGGCGCGTAATCCGAGAACGGGTGCGGAAGTAAAGATTCCCGCCCGCAAACAGCCGGTTTTTAAGCCTTCCCGTGAAATGAAAAAGGAAGTCGCCGAATAGAGACGTATAACGAAAGGAGATTCATGTGCCATGCGGTAAGAAGCGGAAACGCCATAAAATTGCCACTCATAAACGGAAAAAACGTCTAAGAAAAGACAGACATAAGAAAAAGATCAGATAACCGGTTGAGTGTTTTTACCCCCTCCTCCGGTTACAGGGCAATTAGCTCAGCTGGATAGAGCGTTGGCCTCCGGAGCCAAAGGCCGCGCGTTCGAATCGCGCATTGCCCACCATAATTTATATTGTTCGTCGGGGCGTGGCGCAGCCCGGTAGCGCACCAGCATGGGGGGCTGGGAGTCGTTGGTTCAAATCCAATCGCCCCGACCATGAACAGATCGGAATGAGCAGATAATATCTGCTCATTCCGTTTTAGGGGATGGATCACCCGTGAGAAGGACTGTATTACTCACCAATGACGACGGTATCTTTGCCGAGGAAATTCGTGTTCTCCGGAAGGCTATTGACACGGTCTGGGAGTCGTTCGTTGTCGCTCCAGAAAGCGAGCAGAGCGCCGCAAGCCATGCTCTCACTCTCAACCGGCCGCTCCGGGTGAGAAAGATCGATGACCGTACCATGGCGGTCGATGGGACACCGGCGGACTGTGTCATGCTCTCGCTCGAAGGAATTCTCCGGAAAAAACCTGACCTCGTGATATCGGGGATAAATAACGGCGGTAACCTCGGTGATGATGTGATATATTCGGGAACTGTCGCCGGAGCTGCGGAAGCGACCATTCTCGGAGTACCCGCAATTGCCGTTTCGTTTGTCGATCCCGAAAACACCGATTTTGAAAAGGGCGCTCTGGTTGCTATCCGGGTTGCGGAGGCAGTGTTAAAAAATACCCTTCCAAAGGGGGTATTCCTCAATGTAAACATTCCCGGTCACTGGAGCGGCGGTTCTTATGAAGTTACCACCCTCGGAAATCGTCCGTATCGTGAAGTGATTGTCGAGAAGGTCGATCCGCGGGGAAAACCATACTACTGGATCGGCGGCCAGGCTGATCAGTGGAGCGGCGGAGAACACTGCGATTTCGCGGCAATCGAGCGCGGAAATGTCTCCATCACTCCTCTTCAGCTCAATATGACTGCCGTTCAGAGCCTGCAGGATATATCGAACTGGCATATGTAATAACGGAGAGTTAGTTTTGTGATTGATTATGAAGTTGCCAGAATCCGCATGGTAAAAGAACAGTTAATCAGCCGAGGAATCAGCGATGAACGTGTTCTCGGCGTAATGAATTCTCTCCCCCGTCACTTCTTCGTCGATCAGGCATTCTGGCCGAGAGCATACGGTGATCATCCGCTCCCCATAGGATGCAACCAGACAATTTCGCAGCCGTACATAGTGGGCCTCATGACTCAGGCGCTCGGTCTTTCGGGAGGCGAGAGAATACTCGAGATCGGTACCGGTTCAGGCTATCAGGCCGCCCTGCTCGCAGTTCTCGGATGTACCGTTTATACCATCGAGTACCATGAAGAATTACTGAAACATGCCATGGCGGTCATAAAAAAGCTGGGAATACAGAATATCATGTTTTTTACCGGAGATGGAAGCGTCGGACTTCAGGAACAGGCTCCTTTCGACAGGATACTTGTGACTGCCGGCGCCCCGGATGTACCGGATTTTCTGTTGGACCAGGTTGCTCTCAAAGGCAGGCTCGTTATCCCCATCGGAAACCGTAACACCCAGCGTCTGATAGTTATTATCAAAGGCGAAAACATGATTGAAAAACATGACATATGCGACTGCGCTTTTGTTCCGCTTATAGGCAAACAGGGATGGACGAATGGCTGATGCCAGGATTTTAAGGCGGTTATATGACTGGGTGATTCAATGGGCTTCTACACCCTATGGCCCGGCGGCGCTTTTCCTCCTTGCTTTTGCCGAATCGTCGTTTTTTCCCGTTCCTCCGGATGTGCTGCTGATTGCCCTTGCTCTGGGAGCTCCGGGAAAGGCTTTAAGGTTTGCGGCACTATGCACAATAGGTTCGGTTCTCGGCGGGATGTTCGGATATTATATCGGAATGATGTTTTTTGACAGAATCGGGTATAAAATACTTGACTTTTATGGTTTTTTGGATAAATTCGCAATGGTTCGTGACATGTATATCAGATATGATGTCTGGTTCGTCGGCGCTGCAGGGTTTACACCGATCCCTTATAAGGTTTTTACTATCGCAGCCGGTACGTTTGACATGGATTTCACCAGGTTCGTTGTCGCTTCGTTGCTTTCACGGGGCGCGAGGTTTTATCTTGTCGCCGGTCTGCTCTGGAAATTCGGTCAACCGATAAAGTGTTTTATCGATAAATATTTTAACATTTTATCGATTATTTTTATTATATTATTGATGCTCGGTTTTGCCGTTATGAAATACTTACTCTGATGTTTCGGGGTGTAGCGCAGCCCGGTTAGCGCGCTTGCTTCGGGAGCAAGAGGCCGTCAGTTCAAATCTGACCACCCCGACCATTGTCCCGCAATAAGTTACACATTCTTGTCAGCACAGAAAGCAAGCGCTCATTTTATAAAAATGTACTCAATCTTTACTAAGTGAACCGCTTTAAGCCACCGCTCCTACATGCTTCCATGTAATAAACCTCTCACATTGGTCAATCGCACATTCGATACTCTGAACTTCAGGGCAAGCTGACATTTACTCACACCTTCCTTATGAAGCCTGCGAATTTCGATAACCTTTTCTTCGCTGAGTTTAGCGGCAAGATAATAAACCCTTTTCGTTCCCGTCCGGGAAAAATCTTTTCAGTCTTTATTCGCGGTGCATGTAAGGCAACACCGGTCAGGTCATTGACTCCCCGGAGTACAACAGTAATGACACCGGTTATGTTCTGCTGCGAATAAAAGGTGCTCATTATTTTTACCGGACAGTTTTATCTCACATTATCAATATCATACCATTTTTTTCTTTCGTAATAAACATAGTACCATTATATTCGTATCTGATACAGAATCATGTATTATAATGATTTTTTTCACTGCACTGTTTCACTTTTTTGTACATATTATAGTATGTCTTTAAAAGCGGCTGTACGGCATTACGCGTTTTTTTGTGAATAAGTAAGGATTGCACCAGATTCTTCTCCTTTTTGACTATTAAGTTTCTGCTTGTCATACAGTTCATCATCGATTGTGTAAAGAGAGGATTTCACTATGGAAGTCAAAGGAGAAGCTTTACTGTCAATACCGCTGTTCATACTGAAAAAGTTCGGTAATAAAGGCTATGAACGCTGGCTGGATTCGCTGTCTCCCCATGCAAGAGAAGTATATAGTTCTCCAATACATAAAGGTGATTGGTTTCCTCTAAGACAATTGATTATTGAACCAACACAAAAAATATGCGAATTGTTTTTTAATAATAGTTATCGCGGTGCATGGGAATGCGGACGGTACAGCGCCGAGTATGGATTGAAGGGGTTTTACAGGATACTGGTAAAACTGAGTTCTCCGCAGATACTGATCAAAAAGGCTGGCCCGATTTTAAGTTCATATTACAAACCGAGCGCTATTGAGATTGGGGAAAGCGGAAAGAATTTTGTTCAGGTCCGTATAACCAAATTCCCTGAAATCGACAAGCTAATCGAACACAGGATAGCCGGCTGGATGGAACGTGCCATTGAGGTCTGCGGCTGCAAAAATGTAACCGTGGTAATATTAAAATCCCTGACGGAAAATCAACCATGTACCGAATATAAAATCTCCTGGAAAACAAACTTATAGTAATTTTGTACATATTTTACCCAGCGGGAGGATCGTCATGAAACGTCGCGAAGCAGTACGGCTGATTCCGTTGACTTTGGCGGGATTGAGTAGAATTGCCAGTCAGGCGAACGCCGCAGAAACATGTTCGGGAGCGTGTACTGAAGGTGGAAATCTTCCCCCGGGAATGCAATACCAGAAAAATGTCCTCGACATGCTGTCCCGGATCCGTGAAACCCAGTCGGAAAATCTTCTCGAATCCTCTTATGCGATAGCGAGAACCATCCGCAAGGGGAATACGCTCTGGCTCAACTGGGATCAGGGGCACGGTACCAACTCTGAAATGTTTCCTGGCCGAAATGGGATGCCTCTGTTCTGCTCTCACGGCTACGACATCAAGAAAGCTAAAAAAGGGGATATTCTCATGGCGAGCCGTATTCTCAGCCGTGAGGAATTCGATGATCTCGGTAAAAAGGGAATATTTGTAATAGGTGCCCCCTCACCGTGGAGCGGTGATGCCATAGGATTTGAAAATATCACCGATGCCATTCGACCCCTGCAGATCCGTCCTTATTCAAAAATCTGGATCGACACTGGTATAACCAGCCTCGGCGCAATCATGAAGATTCCCGGGATGCCCGCTCCCATCGGCCCGATTTCCGGCCCCCTGTATATGACCCTCATGTGGATGATATTTGCCGATGTATGCCGCATCCTCTCCATCGAGGGGAAACCGGTTCAGGTTGATGGCGATGAACCGGCGCTTTCGGGAAATAATGTCGGATGGGTGGATGTGGATGATCCGCTCATGGATAATTTTCTCGATGAAATCGGGCGGGAAATGGAGCTGATCGGTTCCGAGCTCGGGGATATACGGAAAATTGCTTCGATGGCTGTCGATACACTGCTCAACGGCGGAACTGTCTATTATTACAGCCGTTACAGTTACACGTTTGCCACCGAGACAACAGGCCGCCGCGGCGGATTCGCTTTTGCACGGTCAATGTCGGACGGCGATATCAAGGGTACGGCGAAAGACTGTGTCATCATGGGAGTATACAAGCCGGATGATGAGGCTGACCTCAAAAATCTCGGTGAATTTAAAAAAATCGGTATGCGTGTCGCTTCCATCGGCCCTGTCTGCCGTGATTTCAACATACCCGAAGGCCGGGCGGTTCACAAGGAAACGGAGGTTCATGCAGGTCGCATGATCGATACGTACGGTCTGTATGCCATACCGGGATTCGAGAAAAAGGTATGCCCGACATCGGGTATTATCATGTTTGCCATCAACTGGGCGATCAGCCTCGAAATCATCGAACAGATCCGTACGCGCACAGGCGGCAATATCCCCGGTGTTCACTTTTCCGGCGCCCTTAAATGGGGCAATGGCTTTAACAGCCGTATAAGGACGATGGCGACTGACAGAGGGTATTAAGCCCTCTATGGTCTTTACCGTACCCCTCTTTCGATCATGGGAGAAGGGTACGGTAATCTCTTGCGAAACCTGTTCGGGTATCTGCCGGATAAGCCCGATATATGAGCATATTGATGATCACTTACGCATTGTGACAACGCTTGTAATGCCGTCGAGCCCCCATTTGTTGACCGGCTTCACCTCGAGTCTGTTCGTTCCACTCTTGAGTGTCCAGGTAAAGTTCATCGGTGTTTCTTTCCATTCGCCGTTGTCAAGACGAGCCATTACTTTATCGAGGTTCGGAGTTACCGTATCGAGCACGACAGTGACTGCGTTCGGATTACCGGATTCATACAGGAAAATCTGCACCTGGTTGATAGTCCAGTACATGTCGCGGTAATGCGATGTATGGTAGGTGTATTCCTCGTATTCCGGAATGGTGGTTTTTTTCCACCACAGATACCCGTCATAGCTGTACTGGCCGAAACCGTGCTGGAGCTCGCCGGGAAGCCAGCTTTCGATATAATTGTTACGGGTCGGGATACCGGTTCGCGCTTTCCAGTTTATCGGATCGGTCAGTTTCGATTCAGCCGCCTGGTCGCCGCGCCACTGTTCTTTCCAGAGAGCGGGAGTCACAAGCCGTATATCGCTGATTTTCCCGGCGTTGACTGCTTTGAGGATATCCACACAGCTTAATAGTTTGCCGTCCAGTTCCATGTGAACGGTTCTCAGCGAATAAGCATTGAAACCGATATCGAAGAGTATCCACCGTTCGTAATCGTCAGACCATATTTCCGAAACGAAATGGTGGTCGAGGACATTCCCGCGGGCATTGAGACCGACCGCCTGGCAGCATTGCACGAATGTATTCGCATAGATAGTACACATGCCGGATGCCTTGAAATCCGAGTTCATGTTGAGCGCTATCCAGGCGTCCCACGGTGTTTTGAGTCCCTTTGTCCGGTCGCCGAACCATGCATCCCGCCACTGGCCTCTCAGCCATGTGGCAAGCACCTCGAATTTTTCGAATTCGCTCGAACAGCCGCCAACCACTTCGTCGAGCCGGAAATATTTCCGGAGCCATTCGAGACGGTCGTCACCGAACGGCTGATAAGCATAATTATAATAGCCGCGGATGATTTTACGGTTTCCCGACATATCGGCGGTGAGTCCCGAACCGGATTCCCCGCTTATATCGATGACTGCGGTGACCGTAACCTTTTTCAGCGAAGGCGTTTTCAGAGCGTTTTCTGTTTTTAGCAGCGCCTTCCATTGAAAGAACTTCCAGTCCTGACGGGTATTTTTCATGGAACGGTATTCTTCCGCAGGTTTCCAGCTGTCCCATGCCGCAGGATCGTACGAGGGCGTTGAACCGCCCCGGAGATAGAGCGCGATCGATGTTTTACCGGGAAGATCGGCGTCGGCTTTAACCTGAATGTCCTTCACCGTGAAAAGCGGTTTTACCGGATCGTTTGAAATCATGTCGCCGGTGTTGATAAAATCGGAGAGTATCTCCCCCTGCTGCGGGTAATGGGAGAGCCGCAGGCGCACGAGATATTCGCCGTCGCAGAATCCCTGTTCTCCGAGATGATCATAATCCCAGGTCAGTCCTGAATCAGCGCTTTTTGCCGAACGGTTCGGAAAACGGCAGTTGTCGATATACAACGCGATGGAATTGGAGCCGGAGGGATATATCACAAAGGTATTGATACCCCTTTTCAGCAGCCGCGGATCGATATCGGCGCGGCACCAGCCTCCGGTCAGCATGCGGTCTTTATCAAAGGTAACGGCAACGGGAGTTCCGTTCACTTTGATCGTGAACTGCCCTTCGGGGATACCTGTGGTGTATATCAGCAGTGTCGCTTTTTCCGCTGCTGGATCGGGGATAACAAGCTCTTTCCGGGCGCGTTCACCCTTGCCGAGTACATCGAGCGTCGCATCGGTGATATTGCCCATCTCGTCAGCAATGAGTTCTGTCTTGAGAAGCTGTGCTGTTCCCGGATTCGTGCTGACATCGATCGAACGGTCGTACAGGGCACTGTCCCATGCATCGGAGCCATCGAAAGTCATGGTACAGGTGTTTTCGACAGCCGGCGCAGATGCAGCGTAAAGAAAGAGAACGAGCAGTGTCGCGGCAGGAATTGAAATTTTTCCCATCGGTATTTCCTTTCGTGGCAGTGGAGAACTATCCGTCAGGAACAGTAAGGATAGCGCATTTTCCGCAACCATGATTCTTTCAGCGGAATAATCATAAAATACATAAAAACAGGAATTATGTGTATAATTCTTTTCCCCGTTGCCAATCCGATTTATCCGTGAAAATCCGCATTCTCTTCAATGCTCAGAAATATTGCGGGCCCAGGTTCTGAATCCGGTTGAGCGGAATACCCAGAGAAGCGCGCTTCAGGTCACGATAATCACCTACTTTTTGAATGCCTTTTTCATCCAGGGTATAGATAGGGATCATTTCAATATTATTGTTTCCAAGCCCGCGCTCGTTGAAAATTCTCATCGATGGCACTTCGCGGGGATCATGACCCATAATCCAGCCGGTGACAGCATCCACCGAAACCCGTGAACGGCCGACAGTGACGAAATTCGTGATCTCTGCGCCGCTGAAGCCTTCTGCAAACACACCTTCCACCATATTTACATATGGTTCCGGAAGAATCTGGAGGCAGTCGCACATCCTCTGCGCCCATTGCTCTCCCCAGAAGAGCCGTGAATCCGCAACATCGTATATTTTATACAGTGCTTTTTTTCGTTCCTCCGCGGTTCCCTTCGTTTTCAGGTAGTCGTCATGAACCCGTATGAATGCATCATAACCGCCCATTTCCTTATATTGTTTATAGAAGCCCCCGTGATCCCAGTGTTTATAACCCATATCCCCATGTTTAATAAAGGATTTCTCTACGAGAGACCTGAAATCAGGGTTGAAATCATCCATGAATTGCCTGCGCCATATATCCAGCGTACACCATGAGTCGCAGATATGACCGTAACCATTGGGCATGATACCCATGTGGTTTTTGACAGTGAGTGTTAGCTGTGCGACAGGATGAACATGCGCATGGGCTATATTGATGAAGGTTGTCCCTTTCTGATATGCGGGTTTGTACGTACAGAACCGCCGTGCCACAACACCTTCGGGATTTTTATACCATATCAGTTCGGAGCGCGAATAATCACTGAAATTCCCGATGTTGGCATCGATAAGCGGCAGATTATGAGCATCAAGCAGTTCCTGAAACCCGCTCTCGACAACCTGAGATTGCCGGACTGAACCGCGCAGACCCATGGCCACATTGTTGTTACCTATGTCGCGCAGTCCATCCACCAGACCAACAGTGAAATAGGGGTGAACAATACCACTGTGACATTCGATAATTTTTCCATTGAAACCGACCATGTTAGGTTTTATGAATGTTCTGCCTCGTTTTTCCGTGCCTTTACGGAACACAAGCTCTGAAATCCTGTGTCCAAGACGTTCCATCTGATCGGGCACCGGCTTCAATCTGCCTTTTTCATCCTTTTCGGTTTTTATTCCTGTATAAATGATAAATACGGCATCCGGATTATCGAGTATCTCCTCGCGAAGAACGGGAGGAATATTATTTTTTTCGCCTTTGTCCAGAATCTTGCACACATCCCGTATTCTCATACCTGTCGTTTTACCGGGTTTCGTGGCATAATCAACCGTAACATCCCTTTCATTGACAGCACTCCAGGCACTTCTCATCCACGCATGAGCGGCAACAACCGCGCCGGTGGCAGCCCGGAAAAATGTGCGTCTCTTCATCGTAGCCTCCTTTTTCTATTTCTCTTTTTCTGATTCACTGTTTTCTCGGACATTTTTATCTTTTATATTTTTTTGCTTCAGTAACATTACCCCGCCGGATAAAAGCTGCATGCCCGGCTTCAATCCGATACATATGCTGTCCTGCCGCAAAGCCGGAGATATCGAACAAAAAAGCGGGTTTCACTGCCACATTTCCCCGGGCTTATTGTCCGGACGCATTGACCGCCCATGTTATAGATGGAAAATGTGATATTAACAACAATTCTATCATGAATGCTTTCTTCCGGCGCTTCTCTCTCATGTTTGTTATTTTCTCCCGAAACAGCTAACATTAATAAATCGAGTAACGATACTATGTGATGTTTTATGGCAGTTCCGCAGGTTTTAAACTGAGATGTGAACAACAAGTTCCATATGAAACCCGGATATATGCTTTCCCGAATTCGCTCATCGAGCAGTACAATCTATTCTTACACATGTCGAATAGTCCCGAATCAACTATCATGAAAAGTGCTGCATATCAACTCATACCTGCTCTGTCGGCATTTTTTTACACCGCGGAATCATCCGTAAACCGCGCCTCAAAGACAGATTTTCGTATATCCATCCGCGGGTATTACAATCAGCGAATCGATCATGAAGATTTTTTTCATTGCCATCCAGTCCAATGTCCATTCATATGCGTATTCACCCCTATTATACAATCCGTCATGAGAGTTTCACCTGGAATGAAAACCATCCGGCCGTGGAGAGCACATTATCAAAAGGGACATCATTAACCGGAACGTTCATTTGTTTTAAGGCTTTATCACCGGGATCGAAGCAGAAAGGATAACCAAGGCAGCAGAAAATTTTCGCCAGAGGAATAAACGGATTCGGAAAGTTACCACATATTTCGAAAGGTGTTGTGTTATCTTCGACTGCAATCGTTTTCAAGCCGAATGAAAAAACACCATAAGCGTCCGTAGGGGTGCTGACGGGCTGTGATTCGGCATCGATCTCTTCGAGCGCTGCCTTTTCACCCACCACGGGTCTTTCAATATCATTTATAATATTTCCGGAATAAATATATTCTGCACGAACAATCGGTATTATAAATATACTTAAATTTGTGATAATCCAATTAATGCTTATTTTCATTATCTTGTGCAGATCGGTAAACTTTCAGTGTTATTGGAATCCGTTAGCCGCATTTTGTATATCGAATCGTTTTCGAAGAATTCAATCCAATGTGCAAACTCATATTTATTACCATCCGACAAGGACATTCACAAATACAGTGGAAGTTTTGGATTCCTCAAATTGACGGGTAGTGCTGTCATAATCGACCTGGTCTGCTTTAAAACCTGTTGAAGCCCATACGTTGTATCCAAAATATGATGTCTTGTTTTGAAGCTGTACGATGAAAGACTGGCGTTTGAAATCGTTGTCCGGCTGGACATAATCCCTGACCCGCAATTCAAAGTATTTGAATCCTTCGAACCCGACCATGATATCAGTCACCGGTGAAATGATATACTTCAGTGTAACAAGAGGAATTCGCATCAGGTAGTGGTCGTATGGGTATGTTGATAAAGAACGATCTCTTTTATAAAATCTGAATTTTATACCCGGAGAAAAGACAAAGTCCCCAAATTGCTTCGTATAGACAACTTTATTGACCATACTGAGATTCGTGATTGTGTCTTTCTGCTGATATGTACCATCATATAATTCACCCTTGATTTGTCCGTTAACCTCATATTTGACAAGGTTCTCCAAGGTAATTGAGGGAATTGCCCTGATTTTCGAATCGATGTAGAGTTTATGGACTTTTGAGTTTTTATAATCAAGCATATCGTAATACATGCTTCTTTGGAATCGTTCGAAAGAACTGCTTGTGCCCGAAGAATACCATTGTTTCTGGGTAAGTTCAACCCGGAGGTACGGATCAGAAATATCATCCTGGATTCTTTCAAACCTGTATTCCGCCGAAATTATTCCTACAGAGAATACTTTATAATCCAAATTCAGTTTGATGTAATCGTTAAATGTCCGGTTATCAAGGCCTACTCCCCTTGTCCGCATTCTCCCCGCAGTCGCGTTCAGCGACGGGAATAAGCTGTACCGCATAAATGCATGATAGCCTTTACGGTCAAGATCATACGGTGTATCGAACTTCATGTCATCTTCACGGTAATCGGGAATCTGATTGTTATTAAAATCATCACCAAATACAAATTCATCGGGATCTGAATCAAACATGAGAAAAGGTTCGGAGTAATCGGGTATCGAGTTATTGTTTTTATTATTATCCGGTAAACCGTCATGATCTTTATCATTGCCCGGAAATACGCCATCCGCATCCTCGAATGCCCACACACTATATCCCATGGTACGACGGCTCCAGTCCGTATCGGGATATTGATCGTCGTCATCGTTATCCTCGATGAGTGGAATCCTCAGAATATGATTACGCGGCGCGCATTGACCTGCATCCCACATATATCTGTCCTGAACGGTCGAGGTGTAATAATCCATGTAGGGACGGTAAAATTTACCCATTTTGAAGACTTCGGCTCCGAAACCGATTTTATTCCAGTCTTTTTTCGCTGTTACATAATACGCCGTATCCCGTAATGTCCAGCGGTCTCCTTCACGAGGCGCCTGCCCCGGGACGATGTATTGCGGGTCTCCAGTGCCTGGCAGACCATCCGGAAACATATAATGACTCGAGTTTGTAACAAACTCTCCGCTTACTTTAACACCATAGTAATTAAAATCGGCATCAAATCCATACATGACAGAAGCAACCTGAAAACCGAATTTCAGGTTAATGGTACGAACATTCGAACCATCCTTTATGTTTCCGTCAGCCTGTGCGAGGGTTTTCCAGTACAGGGCCCGATACCATTTGACAATATCACCTGATGTGTCATGAGTACCCGCTATTTCCTGCGAGAATATTTCAGAGGTTTGAATCCGATAATCGTTCGCCACCGTGACTTCAGCTTCCACACTTTGAACGACTTCCTTTATACTTGCAAGATCAAAAAAATACACAACCGAATCGTTACCATTGGCATGAATGGGGTATTTCGAATTGTCGAGTATTTCAAAACTATTCTGGGCATTCTGGAGATTGAAATCGTTATTAACCTTTTTGATATTGTTACCGCGAATGTAATCCAGGTAGTATAGATAATCACCATATTTCGGTATATTTTCCCGTGTATTCAGATGATCGATCGGGGGACCGTACTGGATTGCTTCGGACAGAGGAGTCAGATACTTGTTATACAAGAGACTTGTTATCGATGTTGTACGATCCAATTTTACACTGTCCTTGAAAATTTTCGGGATAATATCCTCACGGTAGCGACCGTTCACTTTAAGACGGACCTGGTAAATCACCGCTCCCCCCTCACCATCATTCGGAGAGTCGTCCAGGAAACGCATTGCCACAATTATAGGAGTCGGAGTGAAGTTATTGACCGTACCGAACCAATCGTCTCCCCCTTCCCGGTTTCCTTGGACTGAGTACTGGTTTACGTAAGTCGCGCCGAGTGTCAAAACCCCAAATTTCCTCCTCATACTACCGCCCCGCAAAAGCAAACCGCCATACTTGGAAAGATCCGACTGCTCTGCTTTTCTGCCAAGATAAACACTGTTGTCACCGAGAAGCGAACTGTTGATGAAACTCACTTTTGTTTTCGGGGACTCAAACTCAATCGACATGCCGTTGATGTTGGGAAGACTCATGGTAAGAGGTGTAAATTTTTTACGTATAGCCCCTGCTCCGACAACCGAGACGTTCCAGTCTTCCGTGGCTTCCCTTGCCAGCCAGACCCCGTCAATATTATATGTTGCCATTGAATTAATATAATTCTCCGGAGGATCCACATAAAACGTTCCGTCACCAAGGTATGTTTCTCCCCATACTCTACCAGTATGGTTCATTTTTGTAATACGGTCGCCGAACTCGTTGTACGACCATCTCAATCTGCGCTGTTCAATGACATTATAGGTTTCCATTCCACGAAAAGAATAATTCTCATACCGATCATTCATTTCATAGAAATCATAACCCCACTTGTTGTATTTTTCGTAATTCTGGCCGAAATTACCCAGAAAGGTCTGGCTGGGAGCATACTCGAGACTGGTTCCCAGGGCAGCTAACCGTTGTTCCGTTGTCATGCTCATCCATTGTCTTTCAGTATATTTGTGTAAATCATACATATTTTGCGACTGTAACTTTCCCGAAAAACAAAAACTCACGCAAAACAACACAACGCAAATAACTGTTCTTTTCATGGTACGATCCTTGATGTCTAAGTAGGTGCTTATATATTAAAATGATTATTTTTCGTAATAACATTCCATAGCTACATCAGATTTTATTCTTTTAAAGTGTTTCATAACATTATCGATTACATAGGCATGTTTTTCATATTATTTGAACCATTCAGACAAATTATTATACAGTTTTTTAAAAATTGACAGTTCAATTTCCTCTGCCACATTTGCACGAAAGGAGCAAGGAATATTTCTGCACCACTGTTTTTCCTGCCTCCCCGGGGAAAAAGAATATCCAGCTCGCCACGCTGCGCGTGTCACTGCGTGAAGGCAAAAGGGGATGTAATCCAAAAATCCTGATTTCTATAAAAACCTCACTGGAGAGAATTATTTCAACGACTTAATGGTATTACCATAATCGGATTGCATATGAGTTTAAACCATCTGCAAAGGTATATTATCAATATATAATATATTCATTTATCATCATGCAGATTTTAATCATTACACCGGTGATTTAACATACGAATATGATAGAAACACAGATGCCCTAACCATTAAGGCATGACAGTCATTATGATATCATGTAAAAAAGCATAACTCAATTTTTCATAGAATAATTAACCATGTAAATACCTTTGAATCAGTTACGGATTCACAAACCGGGAAATTGAGTAAATAAAGCCCGGAGTGCTGCCATACCGGGCTTTATTTACATTCTGTTTGAAAATTATTACTTCAGCAACGTCATCTTCATGGTCTGTGATAAATTTCCAGTCTTTACCGTGTAGAAATAAACACCGGCGGAGAACCGGGAAGCATCCCATACAACCGAATGCGTGCCGGCACCCATGAAGCCGTTGACAAGCGTGTCAACCTTCTGGCCAGCTACATTGAACACATCAACAGAAACATTACCGGCTTCAGCGATGGTGAAGTTTATCGATGTAGTCGGGTTGAATGGATTCGGCGAATTCTGTTCGACTGTGAATGCGGCCGGTTTATTTTCCTCAACCATAACAGAAGAATTGGTAATCGTTCCCTTGATTGAATCGTGGCCTACATAAAACAAACCAGAAATAAAGCCTGTTTCCGTGGTCTGAGCAGAATTGTTATCGGTATAGATACCATCAAAGGCTGAACCGGAATCAATAAACATGACACCTCTCTTATTGCCGGCGGTTTCACCCGCAAAGGTACAATAACCCAATCCGGTGCCATCGGGACCCATTACGCAAAAAGAAACAGCACCCATACCATCCTGGGGTGTTGCGACGAAGTAAAGGGCATCTGAGTATACTGTGGAAACGTTCGGAGCTCCTTCGCCGAAACAAACCCATGGGGTTTCAGCATCTGTCTGATACTGACGGTCATTGATATAGTCACCGTTCATATTGCAATACATGGTGAAATCATCCATATCTCCGGTTTCAAGATACAGCTTTGGATTGACCATCTGGAACATGCAGAACCAATATCCCATGAATACTCTATCACCACGAATATCCGTCCACTGAGGACCGCCATTCAGATAGGGCGCCGCGCCGACGTCTTTGGTATACTCATCGGGCTTGATCCACCATTCGAGCAGAAAGTTCTCAACTTCGGTTCCATCGAAGTCCATGATATAAAAATGTGAATTAGGATCGGACACCCTGATGTTACAAGTATCCATATACAGATAATCGCCATCCGTCACTATTCCTGAGTTGGCCTCGATATTATGAGTCCATACAAGATCTGTTCCCCATTTATCATCTTTTTCCGAAAGACCGTTCGGTACCCATTTGTACTTGTATACAACATGCGAACGAGTTTCGGTATGGGTAAAGGATACATACGTCGTACTATGATCGGTGGGATTGAATGCTCCCATAAAGGGTGATCTGTAACACCATTCTTTGGGTATACCGAAATCGGTGGATTCCAGAAGAGTATTATCGAGAGGGTCTCCACCAAGAATCCATTTATATGCTACTGAAGAGTTCCCACCGCTGAAATTATAGAGAACAGGACGGACAAGAACCTGACCGGACTCATCTTTTTCAAGGTAAGTGAGTTTGTTACGTTCTATATCAAAAGTTCTGCCTCCATTGGCATCAGCGCCTGGACAAACTCTCTGCTTTGCCGACGAGAAATCAAATGCCCAAAGATAGTATGTATAGTCACCAGCCGGAACCATAGCTCCGTCATCGTTTTTACCGTTCCATGTGATAGTATTTTTGCCAGTATCAAAATCATATGGTTCCGATAAATAAACACAGGTGTCAATATTATGGACGTAGTGCCATCCGAGATAACCGTTACGAACTGCGCCTACCGACTCGCCTTTATCCTTGGTGTATACAAGGAATTGCGTACGGGCAGGTACTCCGCTGACTGTAATGGGAATCTCAATGTTTTTCCCGTCAAAATCATATTGTACTGTTTCGGGAGCCGAAAGCCGCAATACCGTGGGGGAAAAATCGATAGCTAATACCATTGTCGGTATAATCAGCATTAATGCTATTGTTAAAAAAAGTTTTTTCATTCTTTCCTCCGAATTCTTACCGTAGATGTCATTCAACCGTCGATTTCAAAAAAACTCATGATTTAAAGATATGTTTCATGCACATCCCCCCTTATAAATTGTTTGTGGGATTGCTCCCCGGTAATGAATTTTACTGCACCAAATGCAAGTAATTAAAGGAAATATATTTGGGGTTTCACAAAAAGCAACTTTTTTTTGAAATTTTTTGTAAAAAAAATAGTTTCTTCCTTAAAATGTATTTAAAACTCTAAATATTTTTAAATTCCTATACACTTAACAGATGATATACTTTAGTATATAATATAATAAACGCCAATAACATTTATATTGAATTTACTTATAATATATATATATCTTTAATACATGTATTTATGGCTATTATGATTTTTTATATTTATTTGTTATATATAAAACTCAAATATACTGATCAGTATCATATGAGCATCTTTTAAAAATTACAGACATAATTTTTTAACATCGGTAATCTAAAAAATAACAGATCGTTAAAGTTTAAAATCATCAACTGTTTTAGCGGAAAAAATTACTAATTTTCAACAAATGTATCCCATATCATAAATTGTAAGAATTATTTAAATTGTAAGAATTTTTCCATATTGTACAATTTTTTACAATTGAGCGACTAAAAAAACATTAATAACTGTACTTATGTAAACTTATTCCAGCAATCGGCCAACACTCAAAACACTTCTCCTCCAAAACTCATCTTTCAGTCTGCCAAACTCACACTCTACTGTGATTCTCCTGTTGTGCCGTGTTTTTCGATACTGTTTTTCACTTCGGCTGATCAGGTTGTGAGATTTCAGCAGGCAGGAGAATGCTTTCATCAAGGGGCGATTGAACCATAGGCTACGAAAAATGCTTGCTTTCAGGGTGCCTCATGATATATTCGTAAAAAATTGCGTCACCCGATTCTATTCTGTTACCAGTGGAAATTGAAACCGAAAGTACTCTGGAGTTCGATTCCTCATAGTTCCGGTTGGAAAGGAGATTCCAATGTTTACCCCGTACAGAATGACCTGCATCATGATCCTCCTTTGTGCCGCCTTTCTTTTACCCTCTCTGGCTTCCGCCCAGGAGCATGCCGCGAAGGAAAAGCAGCGCATGGAGCAGAACGCCCGGTTCGATAAAATGAAACTTCGCGAGAAAACCGATTTTGTGGTAGACAATTCGGACAAATTTCTCCAGCTTCCCGCCGATGCAAAGGAAAAACCGGCGGGTGAGTATATTGTTGCGAAAGTCTCTCCCACCTGCAAACTCCGTATCGTCCCGGACATGAAACCCGAATACTTCACCGATGAGGGAGTGCAGTATATGGCAGGCTGGGCAATCTGGGGCCATGTGACCCGCAGCGAAGACAACCGCTTCTACTTCTCCGTGGGAGACCATAAGGGCATGGGCTGCCAGCTGAACCTCTACGAGTACTGCCCTGCCCGCAACCTTCTGCACCGGGTATTGGATGTCTCAAAACTTCTTGGCTGGACAGACAAGACTTACACCGACGGCAAAATCCACGGGTATATGAGAATCATGCCTGACGGCACCCTCTGGGCAGCTACGCACTTTGGCGCTATCCCGGATTCTTCCTGGTACGCCAATGGTTTTCGGGGGAGCTGGCTCCTGAGTTATAACATTTTCACCCATGAAGCTAAGAACTGGGGTAATCCCATGGCGCCTTCCAATTATCCATGCTTCAACGTGGACACTCGTCGGGGCAGGATGGTGGCGAACGGCGATTTCGGAACCATCCTTTGCTGGGATACCATCGGAAAAAAGGTACTCTATGCCGGCTGCCCGCCCGAGGGCTGGGTCTGGTGGGATCGGACAATGTTTCTCGATGAGGAAACAGGCATTTTCTGGAGTGTGGAGGGATCGAGCCGGAAGCTGCTTCCCGGGCACGACAAGACTCAATTCCTCAGCTATGACCCGGAGTTCAACCGGTTCCTCCGTTACGATGTATCTCCGCCGGAAAATCCGTATACCCATAAGGTGGACTGTACCCGCGGTTTCACTGACAGTCCGGCAATGGACGGCTGGTACTACATGACTACCCAGAACGGTGTGTTCTTTAAATTCAAGCCCCTCCGTAATCCCACCGCCATGCCCGGAGTTCCCGGAGAGGATGTCGGCTGGGAAAAGCCCTACAAGGCATATCAAAACCCGCTCGTCGAATCGGCAGGAACCACCTGGGACAAAGGCCGCGATGTCCTCCAGCTGGCGCTTGACCCCTCCGGCCGGTATGTCTACTATTACCCCAAGGGCGATGCTCCCATTGTCCAGTACGATGTAAAGACCGGTAAGAAAAAGGCTCTCTGCTGGCTGCAGGATTACTATTTCGACAAGTACGGCTATTTCATGGGCGAGGTCTACGGCATGAACATCTCCAATGACGGCTCCTTCCTGGTGTTCGCCATGAACGGCGAATTCTGCGGCAAGGGGAACGCTTTCGGGCATCCGGCAATTCTGGTGGTGGAAATTCCGCCGGAAGAAAGACCGTAGTAAAAATGGCGAATGGGCATTTGACGCTCACCCTGAGGCAAGTAGAAAAGGCCCGGTTTTCACCAGGCCTTTTCTACTTGAGAATTGGTGCCGACACAACTTCGGCATGACATCATCGATCTCAGTTTTTATCCGCCGGAGCAATGATCACAAAAGGTTTTGCGGCTCATTTTTCCGTTTTATGATCCACAAACCTTTCCGCTTACCTCGCCGTTTCATTTACCTGAACATCGCCTTGTCAAGCCAGTCGGGGTACGGGCATGGCGCTTCCCAGTTGTCGGGCAGGCTGTCCACATCGATCATTGCGCCCTCGTGTTCGAGGTGCGATTTGAACGCAGTGAGAAAAATCCGCGTCTTCTTGAGGATGTAGTCGTAGCTCCACTGCATTGTCCGTGTCTCGAACAGGTGCTGCATCGCGAGAATTGTCGGGAAAAAGAGGTAGTACATCCGCTCCCAGCCGGTCGTCCATGGGTGCTCAACATCCCAGTAGGCGCGGAACGGGCCGTTATAATACACCCGCATGCTCGCATCGCCGGAGGATCCGGTCTGATGCTGTGAACAAACAAAGGGCGTGGTCTGCTCCCCCACTCCCTCAACCTTGATACCGCGGTACTGGAGTGTGATCTGTGCCCAGGTCTGAGCTTTGAGGGCGGTTTTGGTCACTTCGCGCCACCAGCCGTCCGCCTGCAGCCCCGCCTTAGCCACATCGAGTCCGAGGATGGCGAGCATGAAATAAAGGCCGTGCACGCCGTGCTGGGGATACTCGTTTCCCGCAGAATTGTCGCCATTCGCGCCTGAGATGGTGAATCCGTTCTTGAGAAGCTCGGCGACTTTTTTACGGCCGATGTTGGTCTGCTGGATGAATTCGCGCTCGTCGGTGCACACAATCGGTGTGTTGTATTGTTTCGAACGCTCGACAATCTCCATGGCGTCGCGCATGCTGTAGGCGAACGGACGGTTGAGGAAACAGGGAACACCCGCCTCAAGATAAGGTTTCGAGAGCTGCGGCCACCATTTTACTTCGTTGAAACCCGCGAAAATCATCCCATCCACCTTGTCCGTCATATCGTAGTAATTTTTAACCGCTTCGCACTGATATTTTTTCGCGAATTCCTGCGCCACTTTATAGTCACGGTCCCAGCAGTGGGTAATACGCATCCGTGTGGTCCGCCCCATGGGCCAGCGGTCGGGCTCGGTCTGGTTGATCATCGGCGCCCATATGCTGTAATTCATGTGGCTGTTATCGCTCAGGCAGGCGGCGCCGACCTGGATTAACTCGACAGTCGATGGTTTACGTTTCACCTGCGCCCGTGCCACAGGAGTCGAAGCGAGCGCCGCTCCACCAGCAGCCGCTGCCGTCCCGAAAAAACTGCGGCGCGAATGTTTTTTGTCCATAACACTCTCCTTTTCAATTAGAGTATATCCGTTAATAAGGTATAAAATAAAATACACCAAAATGGCCATGGAAGCTATTAAAACGCTCTATAGCGTATACAATCAAGGAAAGAAATTACTATAAAAGGAAGCTGTCAGGGAGTTGTTACCCCGAGAAAGACGGAAATTCTCTGATAAAATGGGTACAAAGTGGAAATGCGGCTGGATTACTCACAATAATAAAAAAAACAGGACTTATATTATCGCCATAAGTCCTTGTTATTTTTTATGGTAGCTCATAGGGGAATTGAACCCCTGTTTCCGGCGTGAGAGGCCAGCGTCCTGGGCCACTAGACGAATGAGCCGCCGTATTGTCCGCTGTAAAAATAAAAAAAAATCCCGACTTACACAAGTCATTTAATATCGTTTAAAATGATTTTTGACCTTTTCAAGGGTCCCGGCGTTGAAAACTGACTCTTTCGTAATCCATCCCTTGCGGGCGACATTAATCCCGAACCGTATATGAGACAGCATGGAAACATCATGCGCATCGGGATTTATGCTTATCATTACCCCCCGCGATGCCGCCGTTTTCAAAAAGCGCCAGTCCAGATCAAGACGGTGCGGATTTGCATTGAGCTCGATCACGACATCGTTACGGGCGCAGGCATCGAGAATTCGCTCCATATCGACAGGATATCCCTCCCGGGCCAGGAGCAGTCTGCCGGTGGGATGCCCCAGCATTGTCACAGAAGGATGAGATATCGCCCGTATGATACGTTCGGTAGCCATATCCTCATCCATGGTGAATCTTGAATGGATCGAAGCGATGACAAAATCGAAGCCTTCGAGTATCTCATCGGGATAGTCAAGAGTACCGTCCACCCTGATATCCGATTCGATTCCCTTGAAAATATATATACCGGGATCACGATCCCGTAACGAATCGATTTCCTCCCACTGCGCTTTAACCCGCTCGACCGAAAGTCCGCCGGCATAGCCTGCGCTCGCGGAATGATCGGAAATTCCGATATAGCGCATTCCCATGCCATGTGCGGCTTCCGCCATGCCCGTTATCGTATCGGAGCCATCCGACCACACCGTATGAACATGGAATATCCCGCACAAGTCCTCCTGACGGATGAGTTCCGGTAAACGGTGTTTCAGCGCCATCTCGATTTCACCGTTATTTTCCCTGAGTTCCGGCGGAATGTATTCCATGCCGAATACATCGAACAGCTCGTTTTCTTCTGCGAACTGTAGGGCAGCACCATCCCGGTATATCCCCTGCTCACGGATATCGAAGCCTATTTCTTTTACATGCGCACAAAGACTCGTGATAAACTGTTCCGAACCGGTATTCCAGAGGAGAGCAAACGGAAACATTTCCGTTCCGACTATGAGAATAGTGCCGGTGAATCCTTTAGAATATTCGACAGAAACCGATTCTTTTCCCCGGTTGAGAGTTTTTGATATTACCGTAAGAGATTCAATGCTTTCAACAATCTTTTCGACAGGTGCTTTATCAACTGCCACAAGAAAATCCAGGCTTCTCACCGTTTCCATACATCTTCTTAACGAACCGACGGTGCTGACCCGGACAACGCCTGATACGGATTGCAGAGCTGATACGATTTCCTTCGCGATAGTTTCCGCGCCGGCATACAGTATGCTGCCCTTGAAACGTTGGGCAAATGCGATACCATTCAAAATCTTTTCCTGGGATTTTTTTCCGAAACCATCGAGAAGCCTGATTCTGTTCTCACGGCATGCATATTCGAGCTCACCGACAGAGACAATCCCGAGCTCGTTGACAATCCTGTGAATCTTTTTCGCTCCCAGGCCGGGAATCTGCAGCATATCCATCACACCGGGCGGTATTTCGGATTCGAGATTGACGAGATACTCCAGAGAGCCAGTTGACAGCAATTCAAATATCTTTTTTGCCAGCGCCTCTCCGATACCTTTGATATTCTTCAATTCATCCTGAGAAGCGGCATTTTTCACGCTGAACGGCAGCCTGCTTATGGTTCGTGCGGCATTGTAGTAGGCACGGGATTTGAACGGATTTTCCCCTTTGATCTCCAGAAGAAGACCAATATGCTCCAGAATCCCGGCAATTTCCCTGTTTTCCAATATCCTGCTCCCTCAACACCGCTGATATCCGTTTAATATATATGTGGCAAAAAGGGCAAAAAAAAGCGGGGGATATCGTTCTATCCCCCGCTTCGATTATTCAGATATCATTTATTCAACGTTACGGACAACACGTAATCCGAAACCTGAATTGTAACCATCTTTATCTTTATCGTTATATGGCATCGAAAGAACACGAGCACAGATCATTTGTTCTTCGCCGAACCCGTACCATGTTCCCCCTTTTACCGTATACCGCGGCAGTTTTTCCTGGGTGATTCCAATAGGATCAATACCGTTGGGGACACTGCCTACAAACATGTCAGAGCACATCTCGGCAACATTCCCCGACATATCATAGATTCCATAAGCGTTGGGCTGATAGGATTTTACGGGTACCGGTCCTCTGCCGTTTACGAGCGGCATCGGAGACGGCAGGTTCTGTTCAGACATTGAATTACACATACCGTTCGGAGCGCCGTCACCCCATGGAAATTTCTTGCCCATCAGTCCGCCGCGGGCTGCGACTTCCCACTCGGCTTCTGTCGGCAGCCTCCAGCCATTGGCGTCCTTGATAAAAGTAATCGACTTACTCTGCACATCATACGCCGGAGTGAGGCCATCTCTGTCACTCATGGCATTGCAGACAGCAATAACTTCTTTATAGGTAAGAAATTCGGCAGGATAATCTGTCCAGCTGCCATCATATACCTGCACATAGAGTGTCGCCAGCTCTTTATTTCTTTTATCGGTGAAATTTTTCTTGAGATCTTTTCCGAATACAAGAGCATCTGCTTCAAGCCACTCACCGACAGTCATTTCAGTTTTTGCAATCCAGAAAGAATGGGTTAATGTAACAAGGCTCTTTTTATATGCCGGTTGACCTATATAGTATGACCCGGCAGGTATGTAAGCAAAATTGTTGGATTTATTCTCTTCAACCTTGACTTTAACGCTGACTGATCCTGAAACACCATCGGAATCGGTCGCGGTCATGGTTATTACATGTTCCCCGATCGCCAGTCCCGTGAACTGATTGTTCGCATCAAGCTTCAGAGAACCCTGAAGGCTTGAACTCCACGTGATATTCGACGGTCCAAGATCACCGTCCTCTTTGTCTTTTGCAGTGCCGGTACAGGTAATGGGTTTATCCTGAAGCACACTCGCTCCATTTGCAGGACTTGTAAGCGTTACTTCAGGGACAGCATTGACACCTTTGGTAACCGTCACAACCTTGGAGCTTGTTTCATTTCCATATCCGTCCACAGCAATGGCATAGATGGATGTGGATGAGCCATCTGTCAGAGGCCCCATGTCCCACTGAAATTCATATGGTTCTTTTGTGTCTGTTCCGTACAGAGATCCTGCAACAAAAAGCTCCACACGTTCAATTTCATCATCATCAACAGCCGATACCGTAACATTTACTACACCATCTCTGGTTGTATCATCCCACGGATTCACAATGGATACATCAGATGGTCCGGAGTCTTTTGAACTGGAACTATCTTTGGAGCATGATACAACCGCGAAAATGAACGGAAGGACTAAAAGGAAAATCGCGGCCCTACGAATCATTGGCTTCCTCCATAATCAGTAATGACTTATTTTTAATTAACGATATAAACCATTCCGCGCTGTGAAAACGAACATACCCTTTTCACCGCATTCACTTAAAAAACAATATACTATTCCCTCACATCCAATATAGAATCAATATAAGTATAGTATAAGGTTAAAAGTCTGTCAAGAACGTATTTTATTATTTTAGGGTATTAATTAATAAATTGCGCTCCTTATTGGTTTAAAATACAAATTTCTCTTTGACATGCAAACATTATTTCACTTTAAAAAAAAATTTGGCAATACCAGTGAAAGTTTCGGTATAAACGTCACCAGCAGAAGGGCGCAACACTCACCAATAATCAACGGAAGCGCCGCCCGTGAAATACGTTTAATACTCGTATCGGACACCCCGGACGCTGCGACCAGATTTACCCCGACCGGAGGAGTAACCTGGCCGATTGCAAGATTCACCGTCATTATAATTCCGAAATGGATGGGATCCACACCGAGAGACCGTATGACCGGCAGTAAAATCGGCAGAAAGATATAAAATATCGAAATCGCATCGAGTATCATTCCCGCTGCAATCAAAACCGCGTTTATGATAATCAGAAGAAGTACAGGATTTTTCGTGAGCGAAACAAGATAAAAAGCACTCTTCTGCGCTATTCCCTGGGTATTGAGAATCCAGGCAAAAAGACTCGCCGTGACCACGATCGACATGATTACCGATGATGTTATCCCGGCTTCACCGGCAACCCTGATAATGTCTCCGGGCTTCATCGACCGGTAGATAAACATGTCGACGGCGATGCTGTATACAACAGCGACCGCAGCCGCTTCGGTTGGAGTGAATATGCCGCCGTATATGCCGCCGAGAATGATCACCGGAGCAAGCAAACCCCAGAACGCCCGTTTGAAAGCGGTGCGGAGCCTCATTTTCTCCTGCTTCCGCCCATGAACCTGATACCCTCTCCGTCGGGATATACCATACGTTACGATACTGAGTGAGCAGGCCACGATAATTCCGGGAATTATTCCGGCAATAAAAAGTTTTGTAATGGAAACCTCGGCGATGAAACCATATATGATCAAAGCGATGGAAGGCGGAACGATAATACCGATTCCACCAGCCGTAGCAACAAGCGCCGATGAAAAATCCCTGTCGTATCCCCGGAGATTCATGGCCGGAATCAGTACAAGTCCGAGAGCTGCCACATCTGCAGGGCCCGAACCCGAAATCCCGGCGAAAAAGACCGCGGTAATGATACCGACTATGCCCAGCCCTCCGGGAAAATCCCCTACCAGGCGCCCGGCAAGGTCAATAAGCCTTCGCGCAATTGATGTTCGCCCGAGAACCAGGCCCGCAAAAATGAAAAACGGAATCGCAAGCAATGTAAAGGAATCCGCCGTTCCGAACATGAGCTGCGGCAGAAAATCGAGGGGTACCAGCGAAAAAGCCGCAATGGTGATGAGGCTCGAAAGTCCCAGCGCGAGAGCAATCGGAAAATCGACCAGAAGCATGACCGCAAACGACCCGAAGAGGAGCAGTGCTATCCGCCATTCCATGTTATGCCGCTCCCCTCCCCTTCAGAAAAACAAGAACAAGCCGGATAACAAGAACAACCGCCGATACCGGTACTGCAAGACCGACAATCCACATGGGAATGCCGAGCGCCGCTGTGGTTTGATGGGTCTCTGCCTGAAGCAGAACAACCCGTACACCATAAACGAGAATAACCGCAGCGAATAGAGACGCGAGCAATCCGGCACCGAACCGCGACCATCTCACAAGCCGCCGTGGAGCATACTGATCGGAAATGGAAATCGAAAGGTGCCTGTCACGGTATGCCGCAGCAGCGATACCGAAAAATGTCGCCCATACAAAACCGTATCGCACCAGCTCTTCGGTGTAGGAGATGGAAGTATGGAACACATAACGGCTGAAGACCTGAGCAACGACCAGGAGCACCATGACCATGAGGAGAACCGCGATAAACAGTTCTTCGACAAGCATGTTTTTTTTCATAATTCCGCCATTCGACACAAAAATCAGAACCGAAATAACCCAAAACTCACTTTAACGCATTGTTATAAATACCACTTACGTGGATATAAGCTGTCAAGGGTCGGCACGAAGTGCCGATCCCCGATTAATAATTCGGGGAAAGTTCCCCCCCCCCGTGATAAACGACTTTCATGGCCGCGTATTCATTTTACCGCGTCCCGAAACCGTTTCACCAGATCGTTTCCGGTCTCACGGGCGAATTCGGCATACAATGGCTCGGCCAGCTTCCTGAATTGGGCGATTGCATCAGGCGTGAGGGAATTTATCTCCATTCCTTTCGCTTTCAGCGAATCGATGATCGCGGGTTCGCCATCAGCCACGATGCCCCGTTCGTACCGCATCGCGTCCTGTGCGCACCGGGTGAAAATCTCGCGGGTTTCAGGCGACAGAGAATCCCAGAGGCGCTTGTTTACGCAGAGGATGACCGGATCGTACGAATAATTCCACATGGTGAGATACCGCTGCACCTCATAGAGCCGCGACGAAAAAATAACCGATACGGGATTTTCCTGGCCATCCATGGTTTTCTGCGCAAGCGCGGTAAACAGTTCCCCGAAGTTCATCGAAGAGGGATCGGCGCCGAGAAGCTTGAAAATATCGATATACATTCTGATTCCCGGAACCCTGATTTTCATGGCTGCTATATCCTCGGGAGTACGGATCGGATTCCTCGAATTGGTAACCTGCCTGAAACCGTTGGCGCCATAGGCAAGCCCCATGATTCTCTTTTCGGGGAGCAGGCCGAGTATTTCCTTCCCGAGCGGGCCATCGAGAACACGGTTGACCTCTTCGTAATCATCAAATAACCAGGGCATGCTGAAAACACTCATCCGTCTTTCGATGAGGGACAGGAGTATGGTTGATTCGAGAGACATGTCGATAACACCCGACTGCACCATTTCCAGTTCCGTGCGCTGAACCTGCCCCGCGAGCTGGGCATGAGGAAAAATCCTGATTTTGTAAGCACCCCCGGTTCGCTCCCCGACGAGCTCGGCAAACCGTGCCGCTCCACGGTACCAGTCCGAAGTATTCCCCAAAATAAGGCTCAGCTTCAATTCACGTGGCCCTTCGCCCCCGTCTCTGCAGGAAATAATAACGATTATACAGCATACCATAATCAGGATGAAAATGTTTCTTCGCATTGTCCTTCCTCAATTATCGAAACGCCGAGAGTATCAACCCGAATCAACCGTGTTGAAACAGCCGGTATAAAATACCTGTCTATAAAGTGCTTTAAAAGGTGAAATAATGCAAGTGTATAAAAGAACGGCCTGCCGATATGTAAGCTTCCCAGATTGTCCTTGCTTATTATTGAAAAAAGGTATAGATTGTTATATTGGATTTAATTAAAAAAATTCTTACAAATATTCAGTCACCATTGCGCGTCATTAAGCGTTTAATTAATGATGAAGGCACGAATTTAAAACAGAATGGAAAAAACCACGCAAACTCCACAATCTCTAACTATGCTCTTCATCAATCCTTCGCGATATGATGAAGAGGGCTATGTCATTCGTTATTTACGCGGTGTTCTGCCGTGCAACACGCTTGCATGCATGCGCAGCATCACCCTCGAATTTGTCGACCGCTGGAAAAAAGAAAAAAACATAGATATATCGATAAAGCTGTTCGATGAAGTCATCGATGTCATTCCGTTCGAACGTCTTGCCAGAAAAAACAAAGGTTCAAACCGGGTTATCGCCGCAATTGTAGGCGTCCAGTCAAACCAGTTTCCCCGCGCATCGGATATTGCGAAAAAACTGACATCGCTCGGGATAAAAACCCTCATCGGGGGATTCCATGTGAGCGGTATCATTTCAATGTTCGGTGAACCGACACCGGAAATTCAGGAACTCATGGACATTGGGGTCACCATTGTCCACGGCGAGGCGGAAAACCGCTGGGAACAGATTTTATTCGATGTAGTGCAGGGTAAAGAAAAATCCCTCTACCGCATGGACGAATTCCCCGATTTTTCACAGATGCACATACCCCGGCCCGATTCCTCGTACATGAATCGTTTCGCAATACCTCATCTCGGCACGCTCGACTGTTCGCGGGGATGTCCCTTCGGGTGTTCCTTCTGTACCGTCATCAATGTACAAGGGCATAAAATGCGGCACCGTTCCGCCGAAAGAGTCCTTGCAACCATAAGTCAGAATTATCAGAATGGTATAAACAGCTATTTTTTCACCGATGATAATTTTTCGCGTAATCCCGAATGGGAAAAGATTTTCGACGGCATAATCAAATTCATTGAGGAAGATGGATTGAAAATCTCGTTCCTGATGCAGGTCGATATGAAATCCCATACCATCAGGAATTTTGTTGAAAAGGCCGCGCGCGCCGGATGCACGCAGGTATTTATCGGGATGGAAAGCCTCAATCCTAAAAATATCGAGGCTGTCGGTAAAAAACAGAACAATGTCGATAACTATGCGGAATTCATCGAGGCATGGCATAATTCAGGTGTCATGACCCATGTCGGGTATATTATCGGTTTCCCCTATGACACACCGGAATCTGTTCGCGAAGATATCCGCAGGCTTAAGAATGACATCAAGGTGGATCAGGCTTCGTTTTTCATGCTCACCCCGCTTCCCGGATCAAAGGACCATTACGACATGGTGGTTGCCGGTGAATACATGGACCCCGATCTCAACACATATGACTCGTTTCATCCATCCATGAATCACCCGCTCATGAGCCGTGAGGAATGGGTTGCAACATACAATGAGGCATGGCAATCGTTCTACAGCTTTGAAAACCTCAAAAAAATACTGATACGCTCCGGCAGTAAAGCATACTGGAATATATTTCAGAACATAATGTGGTATAAAAACAGCCTGCTCGAACCGCGTCATCCGATGGTCGCGGGATTCGTAAGAAGAAAACACCGCACCAACATCCGCCCGGGGACTCCTGTCATGCCCTGGGGTGCGTTCCAGATGAGGCGGATACGTGAACTGCTTGGCGGTCTCAAAAAACGGATAGCGTTTTTCTTCGAGCTTCAGGAGCTGTGGCTGCTCACCCGTAAACCCGATGATCCGACATTCAAGTTCGTAGCCGATTTTACCGCATATCTGGCCGAGGCTAAAAATCGTTTCAATAAAATCAAAAACAACGAAGAAATGCACGTATTTGTTACCTCCCTTAAAAGCAAAATCCTCGATTACTATGATGGCGCGATTCTCAGGGGCTCTGCCAAAAAACGCTTTAACATGCTTATCGGGGAAATGAACCTCTATTTTGATCGTCTGACATCGAAAAAGCACGATTCTCAAAGCCCGACCATGTTTTCACCTTATCTTACCAATGTCATCCAGCAGGTGGAAAATTTTTCGATCAAGCAGGTTGCACGGCGCCGTAAGATAACTCTGTTCTGGTCGCTTACCCTCGAGCGGCTCAGACATCGGAGAATTGTGCCTTTCACGTTCTCGATTCCGAAAATCATTTTGATTGCACTGAGAGACTTCCGTCTGAGTCTTTCATTCGCCTTTCATGTCATGAACCGTACATTCTGAAAAAATCAAAATCAACGCCCCGGGAAAGGAACAGCCATGAAACCTTCTTGGATCGCTATCGCTGTAACATTCCTCGCTTTTCTTAATACTCCGTTGATTTCCGCGCAGGAAGAGGTTTCACAGAAAATGACCATCCAGGCCGGCTACGGCACAGTTACCATGGGTGGCGTTCAATGGCAGCGGTTTTCATTCCGCCCCGATGTACCCATCGGGAAGTTCGGTGTTGGCCTCGATATTGAAGTTTTCATCGACGAAAAAGGAAAAATTTCGGACGAAGGATGGGATTTTTCCAATAAAAACAGGGTATGGGATACAATCCTCCGTAAAATCTACTACGTACGATACGGCAAACCGCTCGACCAGATATATGCCCGGGCAGGCGCGCTCGACGATGTCACGCTCGGGTACGGTCTTATCATGGACGGGTACCGCAACACGCTCAACTATCCCGCCGACAAGAAGGTCGGCCTCGATTTCGCGGTGAGAGATGTCGGCACATTCGGTATCGGTTTTCATGGCATGGTGAATTCCTTCGGCGACCTGAAAAACAAAGGCGCAGTTGTGGGGGGCAGAGTCACTGCACGGCCTCTCAAACCCATGGAGATGGGAATCATCAGCAGGCTCACCATCGGCGGAACGTTTGTCAGAGACATCAATCAGTTCGCCGGACTGAAGGATTCGGATAATGACGGTTACCCTGATTTTCAGGATGGATTCCCCAATAACAGACATCTCTGGATCGATACCGACCATGACGGCTTAACAGATTATACGATCGATAACGGCGTAAAAACATTCGTCGATCCGGACGCCGACGGGGATAACTTTACCGATGCATGGTGGAGCGACAACGCAGGCAATAAAGGCTTTGACAATAATGTGACCTACAGCGATCCCCTCAATATCAAGAAGCACAAGAACGGCGTCTCGGTTTACGGGTTTGATGCCGGGCTGCCTTTGCTTGAAGGACCGGTAAACCTGGATTTGTACGGCCAGTATGCAAAGATTCACACCGGGGATGAAAATATTGATGGCGGATGGGGAACAGCCTTTCCCGGTCTCCAGCTCCTCGTGCAGCGTTTCAAAGGCCGTATCGAGTACCGTCACTTCGAGGGCCGTTTCCGCCCGAATTACTTTGACAACCTTTACGAACATGAACGTGTCGTGCTGGTAGGCGCATCACCGAGAACAAAAGAGGATTTTCTCCCGGACGAGACCCTTAACGGTATGTATGGCATGGCGGGATATAACTTCTTCGATATGGTAAGCGCCCGCGCAACCTATCAGTACATGACCGGCGACAGACAGTACCAGGACCTCACCGGGGTTGTGAATGTCCTCGACCGCGTGCTTCAGCAGATTCCCAAAATCTCGCTTGCCGAAGCCTATTTCTATAACACATACGTCGATATGGACCGGTATAACCTCCTCGATTACACCGAAAACACGATGTACGGAACCCGTATCGGCTTCGAGATTGCTCCATCGCTCATGATCGTATGGGATACACGGTATACGTTCACCCCGAACGAAAAGGGCGGTCTCGACAAAAACCGTTTTGTGGGAATCGAGACGGTCATGAAGGTGAGATAAGATCATGAATGGCCGGTCGGCTGTTCTTGAGATTTACCATTCCCTGAAAGATTTCCTGTTCCCGCCGGTTTGCCCCTCCTGCGAATCCGCAATGATTACCGGCGGGATCATCTGCCCCGACTGTATCGAATCGTTCACGGAAAGGGCATTCCATTACGCTGCTCCGCCCCGCGCCATGGAACATGTGACAGATTTTGTCATTCTCCTCCCCTATGATGGTTCGTGCCGCCGTATCGTTCACTCCCTGAAATATCACGGGATGCCGTCCATAGGTCTTGTCATGGGTGAGCTTCTGGCCCGGAAAGCCACAGCACAGAATCCTGTCGGCGAAAATGCGCTTCTCGTTCCTGTTCCTCTCCATCCCGACCGGTTCAAGGAAAGAGGGTATAACCAGAGCGAGCATATCGCCCGTGGAATCTCATCGTTTTCCGGCCATGAGATACGAACTGATATTTTGAAACGGGCCCGGAAAACCGATACCCAGACTGCGCTCGACCATTCCAAACGTGCCGAGAATGTCCGGAATGCATTTGTCTTCTGCGGCGGCAGGTCCCTGTCCGGCCGTGATGTCATTCTCATCGACGATGTGCTGACGACCGGCTCCACCATCGCAGAGTGCGCCCGCGCGCTCAGTGAAGGCGGCGCAGGCAGGATTACGGTCTGCGTGCTCGCCACTCCCGATCCGGGAAACGAGTAGGTGTATTTCATCCACGGTTTTTTGTATTATTACGGCATTCCATTTCACCCCGATTCCTGCCCTGATATCGTCATGATGATAATTTTCTGAAACTTTTATGAATCATATCCCGTCATACAGCATATGAAGGCGCTGAAAAGTATTTTTTCATGTGCACAACGATGAACCAGTGAGATTTTTTCTTTCCGGAGCATGGAAATAAGCATCCTGTTCCATTACCCAACATTATAAATCCCTAAATACGGAGGATTTTTCGAGTAACACCACTCAATCATGAATACAGCAACGGCAAAAACAGCCCATTTCCGGTTCTATGAAGAGCTCAACGATTTTCTTCCCCGGCCGGTGAGGAAAACACAGTTTCCCTATCTCTTTGAAGGAAATCCCTCGGTCAAGGATGCAATCGAAGCTATCGGCGTTCCCCATACCGAGATCGACCTCATCCTTGTTGATGGAAATTCTGTTTCATTTTTGTACCACCTTCAGGACGGCAACTGTGTTTCGGTGTATCCCGTATTCGAAAGTATGGATATCTCACCGGTGATCCGCCTCCGCGCAAAACCACTTCGTGAGCCGCGATTCATCCTGGATGTTCATCTCGGAAAGCTTGCAAGGTGCCTGAGAATGCTTGGATTTGACGCACTGTACGATAATTCGTATACCGACCCGGAAATTGTCGGAATTGCGCGTGAGCACCATCGGATAATACTGACACGTGATGTCTCGCTCCTGAAAATGAACGAGGTCACCCATGGATACTGGATCAGGTCGCAGCATTCTGAAAAGCAGGTACATGAAGTTATAAGACGTCTCGACCTCCATGCATATATACAGCCGTTTTCACGGTGCATTTCATGTAATGGAATTGTGGAAGAGGTACCGAAAGAATCGGTAATCGACATATTGGAGCCGAACACGAGACGTTACTATGATGAGTTCTTCCGGTGCTCGTCATGCGGAAAAGTCTTCTGGAAGGGTTCTCATTTCAAAAAAATGGAAGAATTCGTTGAAGATGTGAAAAAAGAAATTTCTCAGGCACCATATTTGTAGTAAATTTAAATACTGAAATTACGAATAGAGTCCTGTATGTAAAAAATGGTTCAGATAAGAAAATACCTTAATATTTTGTATAAACTATTACAATACTCAACTGCAAGGGAGTTTCCATGTTTTCACGGAGAGAGTTTCTGAAGCTGACTGCCGCCGCTGGCGGTATCGAACTGTTGAAACCACTGCATTCCTTTGGCGCACGGGCACAGACATCCGCGGGATTTTTCGGCGTCCATCCGTTTGTGGAGGCGCATCCCGAAGCGGTATTCATCATGCGAACCAATGTGGATGTAAAAACCAATTCAGCAGCAAAAAAACAGGTGGGACTGGATTTCTCCCGTTCTGTGATGGTCCCGAAGCGTGACAAGGGTATCCCTGTCACTCACAAGATTCCCATCAAACCGAACCTTACCTGCTGTCAATCAGGAAGCCCAAAGTATTCTTACGATTACAGCATGACGGTCAACACTGACGTTGATTTTACCGAGGGCGTCATCGAGGGCATGAAGGAACTCGGGCTTTCCGGCAGCCAGTTTTATATCAGGGAAGTCAACTGCCCCGAAGACTGGAAAGCACAGGGATTTTTCGCCATGGCAGACCGGACAGGGGCCGATATACGGGATTTAAGCCCCGAAGTAAGCAAACTCAGATCCGAGGACATCAACTGGGTCGATGTCCCCAAGGGTGTCATTCACACGAAATTTCCTTACCTCTATCCAATCAACACGAAAGATTCGTGGCTGCTCAATATTTCGAAATTCAAGGCGCATGGCATGGGCATAACCCTCTGTTGCAAAAACCACCAGGGCAGCATCGCCCATCATTACCAGCAGTTCTGCGGACAGCTCGGTGCTCTGAGAAAGCTCGATAAGGACCACATCACTAAAGACGTTGAGAAGACACTCGATGAAAACTACAAACGCCATGTTGCAGCCGGCATCCCCCGCTGGGAGCGTGCAGACAAAAACAGCGGCGGTCAATGGATGGACATCTGGGCGACACGGACACTCGACAACCTCTCGGCTTCCCCCATGGGACTCTGTGTTGTCGAGGGCATTGTCGGCAGGGACGGTGATGGTTTCAACGGCGGACCACATGAAAACAATACGGTGATGGATTTCATGTCGAATATCATCGTTTTCGGTATGGACCCGATCAAGACCGATATCATCGGCCATTGGCTCGCCGGCCATGAACCCGGGAATTTCGGGCTTTTCCACCTTGCCATGGAACGCGGTATGCTCAATGTGCTCGACCCGAGAATCATCCCTGTATATGACTGGAAAACCGAAGGCGCGGTTCTGACTCCGCTCGATAGTTTCAAGCGGACGGAACTTCTGACATACTACCTCCAGAAAAACTATAATAACATGACCGAGCCGCGGTTCCATATGTGCAACGAGCCGTTCGATTACTCAAAAGTCAGACAGCAGAAAACACCTCTGCCGCAGTCTCCCGGCGCACGGGTTCTGTATCAGAATATCCCGAACGCCTCATACCCGTATGTGTGCATAGCATACGATGTACCGCAGAAACAGAACGTCCGTCTCGAAGTCCTCAACGGGAAAAAACAATCCATTGCGGTGCTTGTGGACGGCGCATGTGAAGCGGGCTACCACATGGCCGGATGGAATATCGCAAAAGCCGCTTCGGGTACCTATTATTACCAGTTAAAAGCGGGCAGTTTTTCGGAGACGAAACAGATCAGCATCACTGTTTAGCCTATTACTACCGGCAGCGTTAATATAATAGACTGCCTCGATATACCTGTCGAAGGTCAAAGAACCTGAGTTTACATTAATCCCCCCTTTCCTGCCCATTGGAGAGGGGGGATTATTATTATACCTGCAAACGGTCATAAAGAGGAAACAAAGGGGTGAACCGGGAAAAAAGGTGGCATTCATATACCAGTAATGTCTTACGTTGTCCACATATCCGTGAGAAACTGTCACCACAACAGAATTTTCCCTGATAAAATAACATAGGTCGTTACGGGGGGAACGAGAAGTGCCAAAGACCAGACAGAAATAACCTTCCAGCTCTTCCCCCGTGACGGAACCATACTGAAGAGCATACCGAACAGAATGCTGCACGCAAGCGAAACCGGCAGAATCCACAGAAAACTGAGCCCGGGCTGTCCCGTGATAACATCCCAGAAAGCAAAAAAACCTCCGCAGCACCATCCGTATATCGATCCGAAAACCGCCCCGAACGGCGTGGCGAACGGAACGAACAGCGCCATGAAGAAAAGGCTGAAAAGCGGCGCCACGAAAAGGCCGTTCGTTTTGCTGGTGACTTCCATGATATTGCCCGGCACCTTCTCCATGCAGGTTCCGGTGAGAATGACGATCACACCGGCCGCGATGCTTATGTACCGGGCAATCTTCACATGATGTATCTCGCTGTCCGTGCGCTTCCGGAAACGGTCGATAAAATCGGACACGACGACGGTGGCTGTGGAATTGATGCCTGATGAAAGGCTCGACATTGCGGCGGAAAGCAGCCCCGCGACAACGAGCCCCGAAACCCCGACCGGAAGAAAATTCGCGATATAATGGGGAAACAGGAAATCGGTATCCCCGGTGATACTCTTTCCGTCCCCGACAAGATGCGGATTCCCCCGGAAAAAGCCGAGCAGGGCAAATCCGACAAGCCCGAGAAGCACCGTAATGGTAATATCCGCGCAGTTGTTGGTAAAAAACGCGCGACGGGCCGCTCGAACGTCACGGGTCGAGAGGTAACGTTGAATCGCCATCTGGTCCGCTCCGGCAGTGCAGACCCACCATACGATGGTGAATACCATGCTTCCCACTACGGTGACGCGGACATGAGGATCGATACTGAATACGACAAAGCTGTCCCAGTTCGGCGCCCAGGAGGTGGGAAACCACGTCAATGGTCCCCCCATGGCCACCGTGACAAACAGCATCGTCAGCATCGCTCCCGCCGCGAGTATGAAGAATTGCGCCACATCGGTTACAACAACCGCACGCAGCCCTCCCATGGAGGAATATATGAGGGTGACGACACCGACCACAGTTATTATTATGGGGATAAGCTCGGTTTTACCGTTAACCATGACCACCATCGATTTTGCGGCGAGAAAAATCAAAAGGGCCATCCACGCAAGCCGTGTCAGGACAAAAATAGCCGACCCGAACAGCCGCACTCCGGTACCGAGTGGTTTTTCCAGAATTTCATACGCGCTTGTGACGGGGAGCCGCATGAGGAGAGGTATCAATCCGTACCCCATGATAAGGTAAATAACCGGAAGAGAAGCAATGTACAGCAGTAATACCGTGGGGCCGTGCCTGATAACCTCGCCGGGATAGGCGAGGTACGAGATGGTGCTTATCATGGTCGCAAACAGTGAGATACCGGAAGCGACCGGATGAATTTTTCTCCCGCCGAGCAGGTAATCCTCGGTGTTTTTCTGCCTGTGAAGGTAGAACAGGCCGATTCCGAGCATGAACGCGATGTACCCCGCAATCACAATCCAGTCAGGCCAGCGCAATCCCCGGTACTCTCCCCGCTCTTCATGGATACGGGCATCTGCGGCGTTCTCACTCACACGTGCTGCGGTTTCACCGGGCGGTCTCTCTATCGCGGGGAGGTCGGAATTTTCTCTGTCACTGCCGGAGGCTTGGCAAACTTTGTAATGTCCATGCGCTGCCCCGCGGGTATTCATGGTGACCCGGAATGGATTCGGGCGAGTCAACCCTTCAACAAGAATATTTACACGGTGACTGACCTGAGTCTCACTATCAGGAAGCCGCGCGTGAGAATCCGCGTTTATTCCAAATAATACCATACTACCGGAGATTATATAGGGTATTATGTGCATAAGCCCCTGATATCTGATGTCATGCTATCGGGAGAATATGGATGTATCAATGAGAGACTTGTAACCGTTTTATTATTCTCTTGAGCGCAGTATTTCCGGATTCAGCAGGTCCATGTGTTCATAGTCCCTGCGTTCGGCGCATGCGATGTTAAAAAGCGCCCGCTCCGCTACACGATCGCAAGCCTCATGAGTGCTGGCGCTCATGTGAGGAGTCATGATGGCATTGGGAAGCGTACGTAAATCCCCGCCATTCTCAACCGGAACATAGGGTTCATGATTGAACACATCGAGCGCGGCACCACTGATGGCATTCGATGCCAGTGCATCATAGAGCGCGGCTTCATCGACCACCGAGCCCCGAGCGGTATTGATGAGCCATGCCTTCCGGGGCATGAGCGAGAGACGGCTTCCGTTAATAAACCGTCGGGTTGCCGGAATACCCGGTATATGGAGGGACACGAAATCGGCGTCGGCAACAGCATCACCGAAATCTCGTACGATGGATTCGAGACCATGCTCGTGCCGCATTTTATCACGGTCGACATCACGGATTTCCGCGCCGGTAACCCTCATACCAAACCCGAACGAAGCGATCCGCGATACCCTGCACCCTATCGGTCCGCAGCCGATTACCGCAAGCCTCTTCCCTCGAATTTCCGTGCTCATCCTCAATTCCCATGCTCCCCTGCGGGTGCTCTCGTTCAGTTCGACCACATTACGAGCCGCGGCAAGCATCAATGTCATCGCATATTCAGCAACCGAATCATCGAGGACACCGGGTGTGCTCGTACAGAACAGCCCTTTCCCCGTGGCACGGGAGAGATCGATCCCGTCATACCCGACACCGTAGCGCGCGAGCACGCCCCCGGCGGGAATGGCGTCATACAGTACGCCGGAATATCGTTCTACACCGAGAATAACATGCCCGGCGCCGTGCGTACGGATCGCAGCCGCTAATTCCGCTTCACCGGGCGGAACGGCGATACAGATCATACCCCTCTCTGCCGCGCGTTCAAATACGGCTTTCCCTTTTTCATATTCTAGTTGTGTGACCGCTACCGTAACCGTATTACCCATTCAATCCTCTCTATTCCAGGTATAAATACATTTTTTTCATATACAGCCTGTCAGCCACAATCTATGTTGATTATGAGCGGTTTATACAGATTTTATGGTTTTTCTCCGTGTCCTCCGTGTCTCCGAGGTAATATTTTTTCCCGTATTCATGTCCGTTGAACGATCGGATATTGGAAATTCGATGATTTATATATAACATCAGTTCCGATTACTGCTTCCCTTCACGGTCGAACCGGAGCAGGACACCCTGTCCGCCGTTCAATTCCAGTTTATAATTACGATTCACTCCGTTTAACGTAACAAAATTCCCGGATTCGCTGTTATAACAGAAAACATCTCCATACTCCGGGTTTACGGTGAATGAAGCGGTTGAACGGAGATCAGCCGCAGCAGTTCCGATCTCGTGGCGCTTGTTGACAATCATGAGGTAGGCTGCAGCATCGCGTGGATCGTCCTGATTTTCGAACTCACCGATGAGAAAGTCGTTTCCGCTCCACCCGCTGATCGGAGCAAGACATCTCTCCATATAACGTCTTGTTCCCGATGGAATTACATCGCCGGTATGATAAACGCCCGTTGATCGGAGTTTTAAAAGCACTTTCCCGAGCGCCTGAATCTCCTGATTGATACCGGCCACCACCGGATACAGAACGGTCGGGCGTCCGGTCTTTCCGTCGATGAGGCTTTCACCATAGCGGTTATCATCGATGCGCCAGTTGTAGTACCATATCCCCTGCGCGCCGTACGCGAGATTGCTGTATACCATCCAGCGGAGATCGGATTCGCTCGGCTTACGGTAATCGATCTGAGGATTGTCCGGAAGCGTATGGGGAGTAACGAGCACAAATCCCATGAGTCCGATGCCGTATTCGAGCGCCTTGCTCCTGAACAGTTCGAGGTTGTCGTAGTACCCGGCGCGTGTGCTGCCGTCCCGCATTAACGGGTAGTTACAGGTGAGGAGCACACAGGGATGAACCTCGTCGATAAACCGCTGAAGATAGGTTTCGTAACTCATGCCGAATCGTTCATACGGGACAGACCAGTTCGGCCGGAAATCGATAATCGGGATAGCGTTACGAATATCGTTCGCGTAAATAAATCTGACCGTTTTGCCGATAGCGGGAAAATCCTCGACAAGCGGTTCGTCCTTCAGCATGTATGCTGTCACCCGCATATCGTGCGGTCGTGGAAACCTGACGGTTGTCCGCAGCAGCGTATTGTCCTCATGAAGCGGTTCAAAAGCGCCGAGAACCGCCTCAAGACCGTTGGATACGGCGTTTTCATATTGGCCGGAAGGCACCATGACAACAGTCATGTTTGCCGCCCGGTACGTTTCGTATTCCTCCGGGGTACCTTCGAATCGCTGAAAGTACGACCACGCCCCGATGGGAAAAGACCAGCGGTTCAGCCTCCATGCCTGCCAGTGTTCATGCGCTATATTCCGGAGAACTTCATCGCTCATGGAAGCGCGCTCCTGGGCAAATGACACATTCCCGGTAAACAGCATGGCAACGGAAAACACGAATGCCGCGATATGGCGGAACCTGGCCGATTTCATTAAGATCACTGCATACTCCTTGGTTAATAATGTTTCAATATATCCATCCGTTTTCTTTGCTGTTATTTCATTTCCATTATCTCCACATCCGCGCGGCGTGCTTCAGGCTGAACATCCAGCCGTACGAGCGAGCCGTTCCGGACTTCTCCTTCGACAATCGTCCTGAAAGGAGCAAAAAGCCTGAAATTCACATCCCACGTTCGGGGCCATGCGGGAAAAAGTCGGATAACGCGGCCATCGGTCTGCATCAGCATACGCTGGAGGGCGGTCATTGCCACACAGCCGTGAGTCTGGTCGGGCAGCCAGTCGAAATTCGGCCCCCAGAAGGCGGGAAACCGGCTTCCTTCGTTTTTTGCTCTGAAATTCGCGGTCACCATACGCACAGCCTCTCCGGTCAAACCAAGCATCGCAGCCTGTATCGCATCCTGCTGCCAGCCGCCGGTGCTCTTGTGAACCCGGCGTTCGAATGTCCGCAGCGCGACATCGATGTCTTTTTTGCCCACGCTGTAAAGTCCGTAGGGGAAAACAGCGTACAATTCGGGATTCTCCCGATTGTTCTTCGGTCCCATGATCTGCGCCGGAGACAGTACCGTCTGTCCGTCGGCTTCTGCGGTCGGAATTGGTGGGAGCTCGTCACGGATACGCCGCCATAGCGTACGCTGCGATTCGGCCGTACAACTTTCGGGCAGTTCCAGAAGCCTGTTCAGCACACACTGCAATCCCGCAATCTCCGGCATGGGATTCACCGAATCCCAGTAGGTTTCGAGGGCCTGCGCAGGCTCGAAACGTATTCGCCCGTTTCCGTCACGGGGATAGTGCTTGTCGTAAAAGGTAAGAATCTCATTGGCAAACGGAACAAGAGTATCCTTCAGGAACCTTTCATCTTGCGTCATGACGTAATAATCGAGCATCATGGCGCTCAGCTCGATTCCGCCCTGCCATTCATAGCGGATATACCGGTTGACCGTCATCCCGGGCGGTTCATCCGTGCGTTCCCATCCATAATTGTCATTGTTGTACGTTCCCCAGAAATACATGGTTTCGGGGAAATATGCGCCATCATGACCGTAATACGCCTTTGTCCGTTCCCGCGCCATGGGGAGCGTATCGAGATACATTCTGAACAGCGGCTCCATCAGATCGAAATTACCCGCGGCAGGCATCGACCAGTATGGCAGACGGGTATTCTGAAACCAGTACGATCCTCCCCACGACCGGTAGTCGGCGTCGAATCGCCGGTCTTTGATCGCCGCATCCACCGTGAAGATCGAACCGTTGAATTTGATCGGGTAATCACCGCGACCGCCGCACGCATTTATCCAGTTCTGAAGCACATATCCCTGCGAGACCGTTTTTGCATCCGGAGAGCCGCTCGCATAAATCCAGCTTCTGTTCCAGAAATCATTCCACCATGCACGGTGCGAGGAGCGGGTTTTTTCGAGGTCTTTCCGGTCGGTTTCCGCGACAGCCCGGTTCAGTCTGTCGAGCCACTCGCCGATAGTCCCCGTCTGTGCCGTCAGGGTATAGATCGTACATGTGAAGCGTTTACGGGGCTTCGATGACGACAGTGTCGTATCATTGACAGGGGTCAGTCCCTTCCCTTTCATACATCCGCCGAACGTGCGGTTCAGCAGGGGATCGGGATACCGTTCGACAAGGTCGCCGAGGTGCTGAAGACCGAGCGTCTCCTCATAGCATGAGCGTTCGTTGCGGTGATACCAGACAATCCGGTCGCTCAAACCGTCCATAATACTGTCAGGCTCGACAAATACCGGCTGCGGACCGCCCGTAATACCATACGCGGAAAAAAGCTCATCCCCCGTAAGCTGACGGCGTTCTTTACGCCAGCACTCTAACTGCACACGAACATCGAATTTCTTCTTTCCCTCGGCTTCGACACGGATAACAGGATTATGCGCATCGACCCATACACGGAGCTTCACAGCGGAATCGTCGGGACCGGCGGTAATCTCGATTTCCCCGGTGCGGAGACGGAGAGTCTGGCAGAACGGATTGCCCTTCACAAAGGGATTCGGCGTAAGATTCACCCGCACCCGTCCGAGCTTGAGAAGACGGCAGTTTTCGCTCCATGAATCGGTTTTGCCGATGTAAAAAAGGAGATCGCCGTCCCCCTCGACCCATACGTTCAGGCCTATATCGCCGTTACCGATCGGCATGGAACCGGAAGAATCAAGGCTCGGTGTTTTCCAGACAACGTTGTACGGGACAAGCGGATCGGTTCCGCTTTCCTCAGGAGGCTTTTTCTCCGTACACGAAAGCAATAACAGGCACACCAGCGGTAATCCGTAAGTAACGAACGTATTTCTGGTATTTATAAATCCGCTTTTTCCGCCATGTCGTTGTTTATTAAAGGATAACATCACCGGTCAACCTCCAGAATCGGCGCGAGCGCTTTGTAGAGAGCCTCTGCCTGATGCATGAAACCGAGATCGGTCGGATGGGAACCGTCCACCGTGTCTTCACCGTCCTCGCTGAGAAGTTGTTCGCCCGGCAGATAGTACAGGTTCCTGACTCCCGATGCCACGAGACGGGCAAATGCCTTTTGATATGCGGCGCGATTCTCCGTGTTACGTTTTTTGTTCGATTCCACGAGAAACGAATTCGGGTATGTCCGGTCTTCCACGAACAGAATGGGCGTGTCGGGATGCGTCTTCCGCAGAGTGCGGACAAACGGCTCCACGCGTTCTGTTATTTCATCAGCCACCATGTTCGGCAGGCAGTCGAGCACATAGACGGACGGATCGAGCTCGGCGAACAGGTCCGCCATTTCCGGCTCCATTCTTCCGTTTCCGGAGAAACCCAGATTGATGACGGGATAATTGAGCCATCGCCCCAAAATCGCGGTATGCACCATCCCGGGCCGTGAAGCACACCCACCCTGCGTGATCGAGGTTCCGTAGAACACAATCGGTTTGTCCCTTCCGGGGCCGCGGGAATCGGCTTTGGCAAGACCGGCATCTTTCGGAATACCGATCTCGACCGCCGAGACACCATTGTAGAGCGGGAGATAAAGCATGTATTCGCGCTTTCCGGGCGGCAGATTCGCCGCAAGCTGCGCGGTGTTGGTCGGATACTCGGTCGGGCGGCCGTTTGCAAGCCAGCGCCACTGCCCGTATTCCATCCGTACATACAGGTCGAGTCCGCTCACTCCCGTTGCCGGCATATGAGGCATGGCCAGGCTCTCGGAGGTAAGCGTCCACCGCGCCGAAATCGATTTCGCATCGGTAATGAACCGCACACATATTCCCGCGGAGTGACGGCTCAGGTTCCAGACAGGTTCGCGCACGACACCCTCCGCTTTCGACGGCAGACGGTCGTAGAACGCTTTGGTGTCTGTCCAGCCGCGTCCCTCGACATCGAGATTACGGATATCATACCACAATGTCGAATCACCGGGTTCGCTCCGGGCAAGCGACGGCGCGAGCGGTTCGGCAGCATTGCAGACACCTGCGAACACCACGATAAACAACGATACAATCGTAAACGGTAAGGTAATCCGTAACAAACGCATACGTCATCCTTTACAGTTAAAGTGATTTATCCGTGAAAGCTCTCCCTGTGCTCCTTAATACATCAATCGATAATCGCCTGATACACGAGGACATTGAGTTTTCTGTGCTGGGACTTGTCGCCCTCCCCGCCGAGCTGGGACATGAAAATCCCGATCAAATCCTCCTTCGGATCGACCCAGAAGAGCGTATGGAAAGCGCCGCCCCATCCGAACGTTCCCGAAGATTCCATATCGGCCGGCGAGAGGTGAATGCCAAGTCCGAGCCCGTACCGGTCGCCGTGAGTCGCGCGGGTATCGGGAGAATCACCCAGAATATCGATTCCGCCGGTGGAATCGGAGGTCATGAGCTCGACCGACTTACGGCTGAGCAGGCGGACGCCGTCAAGCTCCCCGCCGTTGAGAAGCATCTGGGCGAACCGGGCATAATCGGATACCGTCGAATGCAATCCCCCGCCACCGGAAAAATATTTACGGGGGCCATAATACAGTGCGCGGGCATCTTCGGGCTTCTGACGGTCGATACCACCCTCTTTATTCTTGATATAGAGCGTGGCAACCCGCGGCAGCTTTGCCTCCGGCGGGAAAAAACAGGTATCCTTCATGCCGAGGGGCTTGAAAATCCGTTCTTCCAGAAAACGGTCGAACGGCATGCCGGAAACGACCTCCACGAAATACCCGAGCACATCCTGAGACAATCCATACGCCCACTCGTCACCCGGATTATGGTTGAGCGGAAGACCCGCCAGTTTTTTGACCATGTCGCCTATCGTTCCGTCCTCGGATCTCAGACCGGTCGAAATTCCGGCTTTGGTATAATAATCACTGAGTTTTCCGCCACCATATGTTATGCCGGACGTATGATTCAGGAGCATCCGTATCGTTATCTCGCGGGTGGCAGGAACGAGCTTCATGGAACCGCCGCCGGAATCAGCGACCAGAACCTGCATATTCCTGAATTCGGGAATGTACTTTGAAACCGGGTCGCTGAGGAGGAAACGCCCCTCCTCGTACAGCATCATGACCGCCGTGGCCGTAACCGGTTTGGACATGGAGGCTATCCGGAAAATGGCATCGGATTTCATCGGTTTCCCCGCCTCTTTGTCCGACATGCCGAATTCTTTGAAATAAGCCACCTTTCCGTGACGGGCAACGAGAACGAGGCATCCTGCAATCCTGTTCTGATCGACATACTGCTGCATGACAGGAGCGATACGGTTCAAACGCTCGGGCGAAAATCCGACATCTCCCGGTGCCGCAGACGGGAGGCCCTGTCCCCATGAGAGAGCAGCAAGGGAAAATCCGCAAACGATACAATATAACATCGTACGAAAAAGATTTTTCATGGAACACCTCATCCTGCTATGAGAAATTTTCACCTCACTTGAGAAACTCATTCACATTCTCCTGCGTTATCTGCGCGGTCGGCAGGGTGATCCGCTCACCCGGATTTACGGGCCGCTTCTTTTCCAGTATATCGAGCGCGATATCGAGACCAGCAGCCCCGGGAGTGGGATACAGGAACGTCGCGGTGAGGATACCGTCCCGCACCCATACGCACCCTTCGTTCGGAAGCGCATCGATACCGATGAACTTAATTTTCTTTTCCATCCCGAGCTCTTTTGCGGCCTGGTATGCTCCATATGCCATGGGGTCGTTATGCGCGTAAATGACATCGATGTCCTTGTGAACCTGGAGGGCGTCCTGAGTGATCGCTTTCGCCCTGTCGAGCTTCCAGTCGCCGTCCAGACCGCCGATCAGCTCGATCCCCGCCTCTTTCCCGACAATCTCGTGGAAACCGTCACGGCGTTCCTGAGCGGGTGTCGACGCCAGCCCGCCGCATATCTCGTAAACCTTGCCTTTCGCTTTCCCGGCACCGCCGAGGAGCTCGACCGCATACTTTCCCGCGGCGCGCCCGATGTCCATGTTGTCGCCGCCGACAAAAGCGGCATAATTCTTGTAGGTGGTCGCACGGTCGAGGACAATGACCGGGATACCCGATTCGGTCGCCTCCTGAATAACCCGTGAACACCCCGACGCCTCTTTGGGCGAGATCAGAATGGCATCGACACGCTTCGAGATGAAGGTCTTGACATGCTCGACCTGGTTCTCGGTCTTGTCATCTGCATCGAGCATGATAAGTTCGACCCTGTCGGCAAGCTCGTCGGCATGGCTTTTGAGTTTTTCGTTGAACACCACGCGCCACGGTTCCTTGACAGTCACCTGTGAAAACCCGATAACGAATTTTTTATTCTCTTTCGACTCTTTTGCACAGCCTGTAACACCGGCTCCGATCAGAAACACCGTGAGCAAAAGGAATGGTAATACTCTGAAACATATAATCCGTCTCATGCAGTCATCCTTTCCTGTTGTACATTGCACTTTTAAGCGTTTATGGTTCCATAGCAAGAGATATCCATATTGTCCGGATTACTGAAAAAATATAAAGGTTTTACAATCTTTTTCTGAGCACTCTGAGCCACCGGGCAATAATACCTTCCTGGAGGAGCACCGCCCCCACGATGATGACTCCCTTGAGAATATCCTGTACCTCGCTCGAAACCTCCTGAAGGTTGAGTATGTTGCTCAGATATCCGAGAATGAGGACACCGACCATCGTGCCAATGACCGACCCTTTCCCTCCCATGAGGCTCGTACCGCCGATGACAACCGCCGCGATGGCGTCGAGCTCCCACGTTATTCCGGCATCGGCCTTCCCCTGTGTGTACGCCGAGCAATAGAGCACACCGGCAAAAGCGGCGAGGCACCCCGAAACAGCGTAAGTGACTATTTTTACTCTGTCTACATTAATGCCAGACAGCCGCGAAGTTTCCTCGTTACCGCCGATCGCATATATGTAACGGCCGAGCCGGAGCCGTGTCAGTATGAAATACATGACGAGCACCGACACGAGAAAAAAGACGCCGGTCACCGGGAATATCCTCATGCCCATGAGCGGAATGGTGCTGTTGAGGATATCGAAGCTTTTCGGCGCTATGTGGGCGGTTCCTGCCGCGGAATACCCTGCTGCATCATAGTAGATAGTATGAATCTGGCCGCCCTTGCCGGCGATATACTTGGAAAGACCGACTGCGGCGCTCATCATGCCGAGGGTGACGATAAACGGCTGGATTTTCCCCTTGGAGATGATGAGACCGTTGAGCGCTCCGAGAGCTGCTCCCACACCCGGAACGATAAGAAGCACCGCAACTGTCGAGAATCCGGAAGGCACCTGCGAGTATCCCCACACGAACAGGACAGCGGCGGCAGCGATTCCGCCGGTCCAGCCCGCAGCTGCGGATGAAGTCCCGCGAATCCCGACCCTCGGCGCGAGCCGCGAAACGCCGACATAGCCGAGAACGAGTCCCATGAGCGCGAACAGCGGCAGCGACAGGGATGTGGCCTTCGTCCACGTTCGTTCCATGAGCAGCATGGCGCACACGACCGAAGACAGCGACACCATGCTTCCCACCGAAAGATCGATCCCTGCGGATATGATGACAAGCGTCATCCCGACAGCGGGAAGCGCCTTGATCGATACCCTTCCGAGCACATTGAGCTGATTGTACATATTGATGAACGTATTGCCGTTGAGAGCGATCCCGGCAATAAAAATTACGATCAGGCCCATGAACGGCGCAAGACGCCGCATGAGCATCCGTGTGTATGACCGTGAGAGTGGTGCGTTCTGAATCATGGAGTATTCCTTACCGGTGAATAATCATCATTCCTTCAGCAGAAACATACTGTTGAAAAAAAATGACTCAGTGCGATTTTTTTATTGCTTCCGGTTTCTCCGCGTTTTTTCATGTCAGGTTTATGCCAGCGGCGAGGCGGCATCGAGTATTTTTTCCTGTGTGGCCTCCTCGCGGTCAAAAAATGCCGAAATTTCCCCTTCGCGCATGACCATGATACGGTCGCAGAGCGAGAGAAGCTCCTGAATTTCCGATGAAACCAGCACAATGGCGATCCCCTGACGGGTGAGCTCCGAAAGAAGCTCGTAAATTTCATGCTTCGCCCCGACATCGATACCGCGAGTCGGCTCGTCGAGGAGAAGCACTTTCGGATGGGTCGCCAGCCACTTGGCAATCATCACCTTCTGCTGATTCCCGCCCGAGAGGGACTCGACAGGGCTTTCCATAACGCTTGCCGTAATCGAAAGATCACGAACATATCCTTCCGCGAGCTGACGTTCCTTCGCCCGCGATAGAACACCGTGCCTGACCGCCTGTTTCAGCGCCGCGAGGGTCATATTGTACATTACCGTCATACCGAGCACGAGGCCGTTTCCCTTACGGTCTTCCGGAATAAGGACGACTCCCGATTCTATGGCATCGGCGGGATTACGGAAACGCCGTGGAATGCCATCGAGCTCTACGGTTCCTTCCGTAAACGGAGCCGCCGCGCCGAACAGCGCTTCGAGCAGCTCTGTTCTTCCCGCTCCAAGCAGACCGGCAATCCCGAGGTTTTCGCCTCTCCGAACCTCGAACGATACATTCCTGACGGAGGATTTTCCAGTCGCATCACCCGTAATCCGGCTCAGACCGGAGACATTGAGCACCACATTTTTCTGCGGCGCCTCCTTGTGGACAAAAAACTGGTCCACGTCCCGTCCGACCATGAGCCGTATGAGCTCCTGACGGGAGACATCACCGGCGGGCCTCACATCGATCAGAGAACCGTCCCGCAGCACGGTGACACGGTCTGCAATATCGAAGACCTCGCCCATACGATGGGAGATATAGACAACCGAAACGCCACGATTCCTGAGCTTCCGCACAACCGAGAACAGAATCACGGTCTCTGCCTCGGAAAGCGCCGATGTCGGCTCATCCATGACGAGGATACGGGCATTGAGCGAGAGCGCTTTCGCTATCTCCACGAGCTGGCGGTTCCCGATGTTGAGCGATGATACGGGCGCGGTGACCGGAGCGGTAAAATGAAGGTCATTGAGGATGCCGCGGGCCGAGTCGTTCATGGCGCCGTAATCGATTACGCCGCCGAAACGGACCGGCTCCCGTCCGAGAAAGATGTTCTCTGCTACTGTCAGCCCGGGAATCAGGTTAAGCTCCTGGTATATGATGGCGATACCGGCATCCTCCGCCTCTCTCGTCGATGCGGGACGCACTTCACGGCCATCGACATGGATGTGACCCTCCCAGTCGGTGTGTACTCCGGCAAGTATCTTCATGAGCGTTGATTTTCCCGCGCCGTTTTCCCCCATGAGAGCCATGACCTCTCCGGGCAGCACCTCAAAATCGACTCCATGGAGCACACGAACGCCCGAAAACCCCTTCGTTATCCCTTCCATACGGAGAACCGGCTTCATATCTCACTCCCCTTGCCGTAAGGGCTTCGTAAGGATGGCATCGAGCGCTGTTCCTCCGTAAAAAGGCATATCGTTTTCATTTTCAGTCACCGTCACAACTAACCCGATCTACTCATGAATTATAGAACGCGGATTTTCGCGAATTCGTTTTTTATATATCTTTTTTGATGCCGACGATTAATCGCTACTAATATCAGTATTAACAATCTATTATGTCTCTTTGTGCCTTTGTGTCTTTGTGGTGAAATATTTTCACGAATAATCCGGGCTAAAAGAAAAACTAAAGGAAACCGGTTTTTTACAACAGGTGAAAATTGCTTTAATCCTTTTTTATTGAATGATACTCTAATATATAATGAGGTGTATATATGGTAGTATCATACTCAGGTAAAATTCACTATAATGTATGGTAACAGATTGTAATTGTCAAAACAAACATCCATGTATCGTGCGGAATTCATATATTTTACTGCACGATAAAAAAAGTACTTGAAATAATTTTTTACCGTAGTAAATTTACTTTTATAAAAATACTAAACCTGTCCGGTTTATTTGTTGTATATATTATATGGTATTGTAAGGAATTTTTTCCGGCTGATGGAAAACGTTTACAGGTTCACACAGAAGCTTACCATAAAAGTGTTCTCAGAAACGAGCGATGCCGATGCGATTGTGGTTTTTTCTTCTCTGCGCCATTCTGATGCCCTTCCGTTCCGGGGCGTTCGCTGAAATCATATTCAGCAAATCGGCTCTCATTCCGGTTTCCCTTGTTCATCAGAAACCTGTGCTCGGTGTAACGGTTAGTTTCAGCGATCCCGACCGTTACATGGATGCCGGGCAGGAAGCACAGGTTGTCGTAGAGATTACCAACATGGGCAGAGGGAAGGCATACGATGTGAAAGGATATATTTCGGGGGGGCCGCTGAACGGAATCGTGCTCGAACAGTCCTCAGTGGCCGGAACCATTCCTCCGGGCGGGAAAAAACTGTTGACCTTCTCGTCAAGTGCGCCCGATTCCATAACCGACCGCATCATACCTCTGCGACTTGCAATAACCGAGAAGTACGGTTATTCACCGGCGGTGGTCGATATCGCGCTTTCGTGCAGGGCGAAAAACAACTCCCGTAACAGTACCCCGACAACCATCCGTACTACCATGAACCGGATTTCCATAGACGATGCCGTTCCTTCTACAGGCTGTGTCAACCCCGACGGTGTCGCTGTCGTAATCGGAAATTGTGACTACGATCCCGCGTCCTTCGGATCGAACGCTTATGCGATAAACGACGCCCGGACTGTGCGGGAATATCTCGTCCGTGTTTTCGGATATGACCCCGACCGTATTCTCTTCTATCAGAATGCAACGGCTGACGATTTCCGCGAGGTTTTCGGTACCGTTAAATCGGCGGGCATCATGACGCAGTATATAAAACCGGATACATCGGATGTATTCATCTATTACTGCGGTTTCGGCGCTGTTGACCAGAAAACGGGCATACCATGTCTTATACCGGTGGACAGCGCGTACGCCCCTGAGAATCTCCAGGAAAGCGGCTGCTCTCTCGAACTCCTCCTGAACAACCTCGCCGTTTTGAAACCACGGTCGGTGACACTCGTGATCGATACTGCTTTTTCCGATACCGGAAATCAGGGTACAGCCGGAACCGATATCGACGGTTATGCGGACAGGTTCGGGAATATGGCGCTTTTTATGGCTGCCTCACCCGGAGAGAGGTCCGGCCGGTATCATGAATCCATGCATGGTCTTTTTACCTATGTTTTTCTCGATTCGGCCAGAAACCTCGCAATGGAGGGGAAAACCGCCATTTTCGCCGGGGATTTGTTCAAAAACGTGGCCGATGAAAAAATCGGGGTTCCCGGCCTGTCACAGGTCATATTCAATGCTCATGTCCAGCATCCGCGGTTCACGGGTAATGCAGAACTTATTCTTGCCGGAGCGAAATAAATGCGAGTGAAAAACTGGAGAAAATGCCTGTCTGTCGGACTGATTGCGGTAATGCTGTTCCGGTCTCAGGCAGCGGCCGCCACCATCGGAAATATCCAGTGCAACATCACATCGAATGAAACGGTGCTGATCAGCTACCAGATTACCGGAAAAGGGACATACACCGTTTCCATTCAGGTTTCGCTGGATGGCGGTAAAACGTTCCCGATCAAACCCACGGCGCTTTCGGGCGATGTGGGGAAAGGAATCGGTCCCGGAGCCAACCGGCTTATCGAATGGGATGTTTTCAGGGATATTGACCGACTCACCGGCGACATGGTTATCATGCTCGAAGCCACACAGGAACCGGGGAAACCGGTAAATAAACTGTATATCCTTGCGGGACTCGTGCTTGTAGGCGGGGCTGTTGCCCTGATGTCCGGCGGAGGCGAAACCGGAAAAGAAACGGAAGGCCCCATTCCGGTCATTCAGTTCGGAACGGTCTTGGTTGAAATCTTTTTCCCCGAATGAGAAGCATCTATGAGGTGACAACGGCAATGCGCAGATTTTTTCCGGCATTCATGATGATTTTAATCGTACTCTTCCTTTCGTGCAGTAAAAAAAGTCCGCTCAAGTCTACTGAGACGGACGAACAATACGGCTCGGTGAGTATAAAGCTTGTTTTCCCCGATGAGCATGCCGCAAAAGCAGCCTCGACTGAAGAAAAAACGACACACGCGCTTGTTTTCGTGTACGATAGTTTTCACTCGCTCATCGGCGGCGAGGTATTCTCGTATGATGGGATACAGATATCAAAAACATTCCGGATAAGGGCGCAGAGCGGGATAACGGTGAAAGTCATGGGATTCGATAACATCTGGTCGATTTCCTATATGGGGAAAACACCCGGTATCACTGTTGTTCCCGATCAGACCACATCCGTAACCGTTGCCATGAAAAAGCATGGGTATGTGGCGGTTCCCGCCGGCAGCTTTCAGATGGGTTCGGATTCCGGCGAAACCGATGAAAAACCGGTTCATACCGTCACCCTCGATGCCTTCATAATTGGTACCACGGAAGTTACGCAGGTACAGTGGAAAAACATCATGCTCACAAATCCCTCACGGTTTAATCTCGATATGACCTGTCCCGTCGACAGCATTTCATGGGAAGATGCGCTGAAATTCTGCAACCAGGTGAGCATAATCGCGGGTCTGGAGCCATGCTATGACGAGGAATCATGGAACTGCGATTACACCAGAAACGGTTACCGGCTGCCCACAGAGGCCGAGTGGGAGTACGCATGCCGTGCGGGGACGATAACCAGTTACAATACGGGAGACACGGAACAGGACCTCGACAATGCGGGATGGTATACCCTTAACTGCAGAGTATCGACATGGCCGGTCGCAGGAAAAGAACCGAATGCATGGGGTCTGTATGATATGCATGGCAATGTTTCCGAATTCTGTTACGACATTTACAGTGATACTTACTATGGTTCCAGTCCCGGGGTAAATCCCACGGGTCCCGAAACCCGGAGAAGATCCACAATCGTTCGCGGGGGAAACTGGATGAGCGATGCATATACATGCCGGTCTTCTGCGCGGTCACGCTGCAATGAGGGAGCAAAATCCAGCGGTATCGGACTCAGGATTGTCCGAAACGGAAATCTCTGAGACCTGTTCGGACAGTACCGGAACATAACCGGCTTCGGGAGCCAGAACAAACATATACACCATAAAAAACGGTTACGCTTTCATGAAAATCAGACAGACACATCTTTTCCTCATTATAATAATGGTTATCGCGGCATTGCCTCTTGTCATGCCGATTACTGCGGAAACCCAGAATATCGACCGGAACCTTGTCGAAAAAGGAAATGAGTCTTTCGAAAAAGGGGATTTTGACCACGCCATAGCATATTATACAAAAGCCATAGAGTCAACACAGGGCGATGCGGTGATTTTCAACCGTCTCGGCATGTCGTATTTCAGAAAGAACGATTACGCGAGCGCGGTATATTTTTTCACGCAGGCTTCAGCGTTCGATCCGAAAAATGGCGATAACGATTTTTATTGCGGTGAATGCTACCGCCTTCAGGGGAATTTCTCCGAAGCCGTCATGAGTTATAAAAAGGCAATCGACCGTGACCGAAACAACGTTCATGCATACGTGCACCTCGGTTCCTCGCTTTTCAATACCGGTGATTACATGGGAGCGGCTGAACAGTATGAAAAAGCCATCGAAATCAATCCCGGGGACGCTCTGATTCGTGTTTATCTCGGAGAAGCGCTTAAAAATATTGAAAAATATGAGGATGCGCTCGCACAGTTCAAAAAAGCCCTTGAAATCGATCCGGATTGTCTGCCGGGGCGCATCGGCTGCGCCTGCGTTCAGGGTATCCTCGGCGCATATGGCGAGTCAGTCGCTCATTATAAAAAAGCTATCGGGGTGGACCCGAATAACAGCGCCCTTTATATCTCGATGGCGCTCGTACACATGAAAAATGAAGCGTACGATTCCGCAATCGAAACCTGTACAAAGGCTCTGGAGATAAATCCCGTTCTTCCGGCGGCATATAATATCATCGGGCTCGCTTACAGGGGGAAAAAAGACACGGAAAAAGCAATGGAATATTTTAACAGGGCTTTTTCCGCCGACCAGTATAATTTTGATGCCAACCTCAACCTTGCCCGGTTATATACCGACATGGAAGAGTTTGACGCCGCAATCGAACGATATAATACCGCGCTTATGATTGAACCGGGGCATGCATCGGTAATGTATGAACTCGGGTGCGTTTTAAAGAAAACAGGCGCATCCGAAGATGCACGGAATTGCTTCAAAAGAGCCCTCGATTTCGATCCCGCATTCACTCCCGCCCGTGACGAACTGAAAGAGACGCG
>JAJFUH010000169.1 GCA_021372535.1 bacterium | reverse complement strand
CGCTCGGACAGCACCCATTCTTTTTCCGAAAACCGGTTGTGACCGCGGGGCTTTTCAATGGGGTTGAAAAATCGGAAGCTCAAAAGGGTGTTATGCTGTTTATAATCAATTAATTACAATAAAATAGTCATCGTGGATTTTTGGAGGGGCCAGGTGAAGTTGTTCCGGACAGCACCCATTCTTTTTCCGAAAACCGGTTGTGACCGGGGGGCTTTTCAATGGGGTTGAAAAAACAGAAACTCCAAAGGGTGTTAATAAAAAAAAGTAATCGTGGATTTTGGGAGGTCACCAGTAAGACAAGTCGTCCTTCGGACGAGCCTTGACATGAATTCAGCAGATGTGAACACGAAACCAAAACAATTCAAATAATATATATGTAAACCAATATTAAACCAGAGATTGGAGGTATTATGCTGGGTAACACTTTCGGACGAATGTTCAGAATCACGACATGCGGAGAATCCTACGGGAAAGGGCTGGCGGTCATTGTGGATGGCGTGCCAGCGGGGCTTGCCCTGACCGAGGCGTATATCCAGGAGGAGCTGAACAAGCGCAAGCCCGGCCAGAGCGCTCTGGATTCACCGAGAAAAGAAACGGATGTCGTACAGATATTCGCCGGTATGCTCGAAGGAAAGACAACGGGCGCTCCGGTAGGTCTGATTATATATAATGTCGATACCCAGCAAATCCATGTCGATCAGTACCGCGAGGTCAAGGACATTATCAGACCGGGTCATGCCGAGTATACCTTTTTCGTCAAATACGGCGACTATGCCGACTGGTGCGGCGCCGGACGGGCATCGGGACGGGAGACAGTGGGAAGAGTCGCCGGCGGGGCTGTGGCGAAATACATCCTCGAACAGGAGCATATCGAGGTTCTTGCCTACACAAAAGAAAGCCATGGCATCGTGGCCCGTGACATGACATTCGAGGAGATAAAAGCAAATTACCGTAAGAACGAAATCAACTGCCCCGATCTCGAAACGGCGAAACTCATGATCGAGGATGTTCTGAAAGTCCGTAAGGCGGGAGATACCGCGGGCGGAGTCACGGAAGTCATAATCAGGGGAGTGCCTGCCGGGCTTGGCGAACCGGTTTTCGACAAACTGTCCGCAGACCTTGCCAAGGCAGTAATGTCTATCGGCGCCATAAAAGGTCTCGAAATCGGCGCCGGTTTCAAGGCGGCGAAAATGACCGGTCATGAGTGGAATGACGAGCCATATGCGGAAGGCGGGAAGGTTCATTTCAGAACCAACCATCAGGGGGGTATTCTCGGCGGAATATCCACCGGCCAGGATATCGTTCTCAGAGTCGCGGTAAAAGCCACTCCCACGATATCCATCGACCAGAACTCGGTAAACATGCAGACCATGGAAAACACGGTGCTTTCGGCGATCACAAGAAGGGACGCAACGCTTCTGCCGCGGATTTATCCGGTTATTGAAGCCATGGTGCGGTGTGTCATTCTCGATCATCTCTTCATGTGGAACGCATGGAAAAGTATGCAGCATTACGAGAACAAATGGATTGACGGATGACGGTGAACACCGTTTTGAATAAATAAAAACGCACGTCGGGGGAGACGTGCGTTTGATTTTTTTCAGGGATGCTGATACCCAAGATTCTATGGTTGTTTCCTTCTCAATGGTTTATGGAGAGCTTCTTTCAGGAGTTTACCCGGCTTGAAATGTGTTTTACGTCTGGCGGGAACATAGATGATTTCGCCGGTTCTTGGATTACGGGCAGCCGGTTTGGGTTTGGTGTCCTTGACCTGGAAAACTCCGAAGCCTCTGATTTCGATCCTGTCACCGCTGATAAGGCTTGTGCGCATGGAGGCGAATACACTGTCAACCATTTTGGCTGCCAGGCTTTTTTTGCACCCTGTTTCCTGTGCGACATCGGCGGCTAAATCTTTTTTCGTTGTAGTCATGTAGTCCTCCTGAGGGGGCCTGTATTGGGTTCATTGCGTTATACGCGCCTGTACCATTTATTATTACTGAAAGTGTGGACAAATAAAAGGCCATCACGTGGCCATTACTGTCAGAACAAAGGGACAAAAAATAGCACTCTACCGTAAATAACTCATTCTATGTAAGTTAAATTAATACTAATTATGCAATATGTCAAGTAAAAAAATCATAAACAATAAGATACGGTGCTGTTATATCAAAAAATTCATATTATTAATAATAACAGTATGTTATATTATATTGAACACCATGGAAGATTGGCTGATTATTGCGATGCTGTGATATAATTTATGTTCAGTAATTAAAAAACAAAGGTTCTGGCATATAAATTTATTCTTGTGAAAAACGTATTATTTATGTAAAATTATCTCCTTGCTGAAGATACTCATTCTATGGAAACATATTTTATGGAGAACAGGTCTATGAGAGTGCTGTCGGGTATACAACCCTCGGGTTCGCTGCATCTGGGTAATTATTTTGGAATGATGAAGAAAATGATCGAATATCAGGATAGAAGCGAGCTGTTTGTTTTTATTGCAAATTTACATGCCCTTACATCGGTCTTCGACGGCAAACAGCTTGCCCGGGGAACCATGGAAGCCGCAACCAATTTTCTCGCCCTCGGCCTCGATCCCGAAAAATCGGTATTCTGGGTACAGTCCGATGTAGCCGAGGTAATCGAGCTCACCTGGTATCTTTCCAATATGCCCCCGGTGGGACTCCTTGAGCGAAGTCACTCATATAAGGATAAAATTGCCAAGGGAATACCGCCGAATGCCGGTCTCCTGTTCTATCCCGTGCTCATGGCCGCGGATATCCTGCTCTATCAGTCAGACCGTGTGCCGGTAGGAAAGGATCAGAAGCAGCATCTCGAAATTACCCGTGACATAGCCATAAAATTCAATAACACCTATGGCGATACCTTTGTTATCCCCGAGGCGGACATCGATGATAATGTGGCGACTGTTCCCGGAATCGATGGCCAGAAAATGAGCAAATCATATGGTAATACCATCGATATTTTCACCGACAGGAACGAGCTGAAAAAGAAAGTCATGTCCATTGTCACCGATTCGACTCCAGTGGAAGCGCCTAAAAATCCCGAAACATGCAACGTTTTTGCGCTTTACAGGCTTTTTGCCCCGCCTGAAGCGGTGAAAGATACCGCCGATCGCTATCGAAAGGGCGGTATAGGATATGGCGAAGTTAAAAAAGAGCTCGTGGAGCTTATCTGGAATCACTTCACACCCTACCGTGAACGACGTGAAGAACTTGTGAAGAATCAGGCAGAAGTCGGTAAAATTCTCCGTGAGGGCGCCGAAAAAGCCCGCAGCCATGCCATGAGGACAATCCGCAAGGTTCGAAAGAAGGTGGGATCGCTCTATTTAAGGGATTAATTGCCGTTTACATCGTTGACCACGGCATTAACCGATATGGAAATAAACCTGCTCTCTGATAAAGGGCAGGTTTATTTTTTTGTGGCGCCGGAAAATCCTGTTAATCCGATCCATTCATACATGACACATACATGATAATAGAACGCGGATTTACGCGGATCGGGCGGATTTACGCGGATTTTTTCACAGTTGGCAACCACGGGGGGTTGCCCCTACAATAAAAAAACACGAACAATTATTTCGTCATGACGTCTGTAAATGTCACTGTTTAACCACCGGAGCAATAATCCGATCCATTCATACATGACACATACGTGATAATAGAACGCGGATTTACGCGGATCGGGCAGATTTAGGCGGATTTGTTTATATATATGGGTATCTCTATTTATCTTGTAAAATTTTAAAAATCATTCTGGTTTATACAACAGCCCCCTAACCCTCAATCCCTTTCGCTTCGCGGCTCTGCGCTTCGCTTCGTGTCCCCCTGAAGGGGGCAAGGGAAGTCGTTGCAACTCCGGTAGTTACCTGCCCTCGGAACGGGGGAAGGTGTCACGAAGTGACGGAAGGGAGCTTTGAGAAAAAACGTAACTTTTTTATAATTCGCTCCCCTATAAGGTATTATTAGAGGAGCCCATATGTCTAAGGTTCAATAGTGTCCGGCACAATAGCATTAAAATCATGTAACATATTGTTAAACAGGTAATTATCACGTATTATGCATGAATACACTTAACCATAAAGCAGGGTAATTCATGAATTACCCCTACAATATTACATCGGTACTATATGGAACTCAAATCCGCGAAAATCGGTGTTCCATCCATATTTGTGAACAGACCGGATTAACCACCGGAGCAATAAATCCTGTTCGTCACCTTTTCAGATGTACTCTTTACCGTCTATAAATCGGTAATCCGCACCTCCGCGCCTCCGGGAATCATGGAGATATGCCAGCATGTCCGTGTCAGCCTCCCGAGAAACCGTCTGTCATGGCTGACCAGAAGAAGGCCGCACCGGCAAGAATCGAGGGCTTCCTCGATACAGAGAATCGAGGGGATATCCATATGATTGGTCGGTTCGTCCATGATTATGAGTTCCGGGGCATCGGCAATCCCCATGCCGAGCAGAAGCTTGCGGAGCTCGCCAGGACTCGGTTCAGTGCTTTCAAGGAGCCGCCCGGGCCGTGACCCCAGCCTGCTCACGACGGTCATGACCTGCCCGAGCCTGTCTTCCGGGAGGTTTCTGGCTCGAAGTATGATCTTTTCCGATTCCCCGGCCGGTATTTCCTGGGGGATAGAGAGAACACGCTCTCCGGGGATATTCAGGATGCCCATAATATACCGCACGAGCGTGCTCTTACCGAGACCGTTCGAACCTGTCAGCGCTATGCGCTCATCGGGAAGCATGACGAGGTCGGGGTAAAACAGGCGCCTGCTTCCCCCCAGCGGAATCGAACCTTTCGGAAGCCTGAACAGCACATCCCGTGCAGAGGTGGAAGTTTCGAGCCCGATACCGAGACGAAAGGTTTTTTTTACGGTGATATCTTTTCGGATTTTCTGCGCTCTTTCGGCGCGGGTTTTAATCTGGTTGAGCAGTTTGCCCGCGGTGGCATCCTTTCCGGACAGACGGGCCATGTTTTTCTTGTTTCGGGCATCGCTGTCCCGTGCGCTCAGAGCATGTTTCGATCGTTTTCTGTCGGCCTGACGGGCCTTGTTCATCCGGTGCGACACTTCCAGTTTAAGCCGTTTATATGACTCCGTGGCGTCATGGTACCGTTTCTGGATGTATGTCTCCTCCTGCCGCTCCTGATGA